>JBJSWO010000125.1:0-3399 GCA_046085905.1 Actinomycetes bacterium
GTTGCGGCGGTTGGCAGGCGACCAGCCGGAGGGCTTGTGGCCGCGCTTCTTGAGCGACTTCAGAGTGACAGGGGGGTCTGACACCGCGCACCCCTGAGGATTCGCGCTTTCGTCGTCGGCCGTGCGATAGGCGTGCGATAGGCGCTCCGAAAAGACCTCATGGAACCCGGCCGGAACGCCACACGCCGAAGTGCCCTGAGCCCTGTCGCCCCAAGGGATTCCCTGCCGTGCGATAGTCGTGCGATAGTGAGCGGGGTCCGGAGGGCACGAAAGGGCACGAACGGAGAACCTGGAGATCCGAAAACACGTTGCTATGCAACGGTTTTCGAGGGTGGGGCGGGTCGGGCTCGAACCGACGACGACCAGATTATGAGTCCGGGGCTCTAACCAGCTGAGCTACCGCCCCCCGTTGGGCTTATCCAACCCTATCGACAGCCAATGCGAGCCCATGACCCCTCGGCAACTGCTCAAGCGGGCTCGATGCGAGTATCGAGGCGGTTATCCGATCACGGCCCGAGCAGGAGGAAGCTCTCAAGGCCGCAGGATTCGCAATGAGCCCGGTGCGACGTCAATCTGCACCGGGGTTGCCCCGATTCGCTCCCCGTCGGCATAGACAACCGAGTGCTGTGAAGAGATCGTTATCTCGCGACCGCGATAAGTGCGCACGAGCGGATGCTCCACGTGCCTACCACTGAAGATGCGCGGGAAGACCCGCAGAACGGTGCGCCTGGGCGCCGCGTCGATCCACGTGACATCAAGAAATCCGTCGGCCATTTCAGCTGACGGACAGATGCGCATGCCACCGCCGTAGCTTCCGCCGTTCCCCACAGCAACGAGCAGGGCCCGACCTGAGTAGCTGATGCCGTCTATCGTGACCTCGTAGTCGTGCAATCGGAATGAGGTCAGCTCGGCAAGCAGTGCGGCGACGTACCTGAAGGTGCCGTGCAGCCGATTCATCCGATCAGCTCGCTCATTGACGGCCGAGTCGAAGCCAGCAGAGATCACTCCCAGCGACCACACTCGGCGATCGCCGTGCGTAATGCATGAGAGTTCAACTCGGGACTCATCCCCGGAGAGGATCAGGTGCGCGAGCCGATGGATCCAGGGTTCGCGTTCCTTCGGCTTGATACCGAGCGAGCGTGCGATGTCGTTACCAGTGCCCGCAGGGATCACTGACATCGCTACCCCGGCCTCTGCGGCGCCTTGGAGTACTTGGTGAACGGTGCCATCCCCTCCGCAGGCGATGATGACTGAAGGCCGACGCTCGCAGGCATCGGAGACCGCGAACCGCATGGCCTCGAGGTGCGCAGGCAGCACCAGCCGAGTCTCCACCCCGAGGTCGATCAGAAGCCGGGCGGAGTCTTCCGCGACCTCACGCGCGCGCCCTCCCCCGGCACTCGGGTTGGCTATCACCTCCGCCGAGGTCATGGTGAGAGCGCACCCTTGGGGGTGAGGAAGGATCGGCGAAGCCGATAGCTCCAGCGGCCCGGGCGTTCGAACCTCATGTGTCACTCCCCTGGGGCTTCCGAGCACGGGTCGTGTCCCCGGCACACCAGGCTAACGAGAAGGTCCATCTGTCGAGGTTTCGGCATGTCCAAAATTTCCTGCATCCGTGATGCTGATGTGACGGAGTCACATCAGCGTTGCTGGAGATGCGAAGTTCGAAAAAAACTTCCTGACCTTCTTGGAAAAACCCTTGCACACGAGGTTTCCCGGGGGTAGAAATCTCTTACCGAGCCGCAAGGCGAGGGTCAGCACCGAGATCGAAGGCCCGCCCGGGGAAGGACCGGGGCACCACATGCTGGTGGGGTGGCTGCGAAGAAGGGCTGAGGCGGTACAGAGAGACGGCAGCGCGGAAACGCGAGGCGAGCGGCGACGGACAGCATCCGGCGCAGGCCCCGAGAAATCGGACGAAACTCGAGCAGCCAACACGAAGACCCCTCGAACTCATACTTCGAGGGGTCTTCGTCAATGTACAGGGCTGGGGGCTGAAATCCCCGTCTGCCACACCGGTCGATCGAGATGCCGCACGAGTGCGACAGCGCTAAGCCACTATGCCGTGGATAGGTCGCCGTCGAGAAGTTGCTGTGGCACGGCGGCGAAGCGATAGTCCGACTCCCCCGGGCCCTTGCTGAGGGTCCAGATGAGGTCGAATCGATCCTCCGGCCAGTGGTGAGGGATGTCGCTCCGATTGCTCACGGGCAAGGCGGAGAGCACATCGGTCATCGAGCCGTGATGCCAGACCACGAGAGTCGGTCGCGAATCAGCGAGGATTGAGGCGGCCAGGGCAGTCGCATGCTCGTGATCGAAATCCTGGTCAACGGCGAGTCCGAGTCGATGGGCAAGCGGGGTGGCCGTGTCGACCTCACGCTTGCTCTTGTACCCGTCCGATGACTTCGTGGCAACAACACGCGCCGGCACGACAACCTGTGGGTGCGTGGCGAACGGGGCGTGAGCGAAGAGCGCAGCGAGCGCACCGGCGCGAGTCCAGCCGCGCACCGAGAGCGAGTGCGGATCGTTCTCGCCCTTGTGATTGATGCCGTGCGGCGGACCATCATCACCCGGCTTCTCGCCATGGCGGATGAACATGACCACGTCAGGACTCGGCACGGTGCGACCTTATGCGCAGAATGCGCCGAGCTCCACGAAAGCGGCAGCGCTCTCGTCCTGGAACTCCTGCGTCTGAGCGATCTTCAAGGTCTCGGCGTCAACTCCGCTGGCCTTGGCCATGTCGTCGACCGAGCCATTCTCGAGCGCCGGATTCTGGAGCAGTGTCAGGAAGATCGCCATGGTCACCTGGAGTTCGGCCACCTGCTTGCCGGTCAGCGCCTGGAGCCGCTCCGCCTGGCTGAGCGCCTGCGTGCCCTTGATCAGTCGCTTGGCGGCCAGCACGACACCGGCTTCGGTGTCACCGGCGTTCTCCGGCAGAGCGGCCTTGTCGTAGAGCGGTGCGGTCAGCAGGCAGAACGCACCCTTGCTCAGGTCCGAGGGGATCGGTGACGGATCAGCGGCGAGCTCCTCGGCCTCGGCGGAAGCAGCGGCCGAGGCGGCATCGGAAGCAGCGGCCGACGCTGCTGCGGAGACAGCCGGGCTGGCTGAGGTGGCGCTCGCAGAGGAGGACGAGTCGGAGCAGCCGGTGAGCACGAGAGCTCCCGTCAGGCCGAGCAAGGCAAGGGTGGCGGCCAGGGGGCGAACGCGTGACATGGGGCTCCTATCGGGATGTCCTGCCAGTCTAGGCACGACCTGATGGGAGCCTTGAGCATGGCCGAGGTGCGACTGAGCGTGCGCGTGAAGCCCGGGTCGAGTCGCGCTCGGGTCGGCGGCTCTCATGATGGCGCCCTCGTGGTGGCCGTCCATGCGCAACCAGTAGACGGCGCGGCCAATGAGTCGGTGATCGCG
>JBJSWO010000126.1:0-7122 GCA_046085905.1 Actinomycetes bacterium
TCGAAGCACTTGCGCTGGAACTCCTCGTCACCGACAGCGAGCACCTCGTCGACCAGCAGCACGTCGGGCTTCATGTGCACTGCCACTGCAAAGCCGAGGCGGACATACATGCCGCTCGAGTAGTGCTTGACCGGCTCGTTGATGAACTCGCTCAGACCGCTGAAGTCGATGATCTCCTCGGTGACCGCGTTGATCTCCTTGCGCGACATTCCGAGCAGCGAGCCGTTGAGTTGGATGTTCTCGCGGCCTGACATGTCGGGGTGGAAGCCGGCGCCGAGCTCGATGAGCGCGGCCACGCGACCGTCGGTGACGATCGAGCCGGTTGTCGGGCGGTAGATACCGCCGATCATCTTGAGCAGGGTCGACTTGCCCGAGCCGTTGTGGCCGATCAGGCCGTAGACACTGCCCTTCGGAATGTCGATCGAGACATCGCGTACCGCCCAGAAGTCCTCCTCGTTCTTCGCGCGACCGCGAACGATGAGCTCCTTGAGCGAGCCACGACGATCGGTATGGCGCTTGAAGCGCTTGCCGACCTCGGAGATGGAGACCGCGAGATCCGCCTTGCCGGGAGTGCTCATAGGTACTCCCCGAGATCCTCGCTGGCGCGATTGAAGATGGCGAAGCCCGCCAAAAAGGTGAGGAATCCGCCGATCAGGAGTGCTGGGATCACCCACCACGCCGGTGCAGTGAGCGAGTACATGACGTCATGCATGCTCTGCACGAACCATGACATCGGATTCGCCTGCACCACTGTCGAGAGCAGCACGTTCTGCTCCTGCACCATGCTGATCGGGTAGAGGATCGGCGTGAGGAAGTAGAAAGCGCCCAGAATCACGGCCACGATGTATTGCACATCACCGAAGCGGGCATTGAGGATCGCGAGCATCAGGCCGATGCCCTGGGCGAACAGCGCGGTGCCGATCAGGATCGGGATGGCAAGAACCCATGTCCAGCCGATGTTGCGCTGCCAGATGAACAGGCCCATCAGCACGACGATCTCCAGAGCCACCTGCACGAGCTGCACGATGCTCGCGCCGAGCACAGGGGCCCATCCCGGGAACTGCACCTTCTTGAGCAGGTCGCCGCTGGCCTTCAGCTGGGTCATCGAGAGGTTCAGGAAGCTCGAGAACAGGTTCCAGGTCACGATGCCGGTAAAGAGGAAGGCGGCGTAGCTCGAGCCCTCGCCATTGCCCAGCGGCGGAGCCTGCACCCGGAAGACCATGCTGAAGACGGCCGCGAAGACCACCAGAGTTGCTAGGGGCTGCAGGAGCGACCAGCCCCAGCCCAGGAGGCTGGCGCGGTAGCGGGTCTTGAAGTCACGGTTCGCGAAGGCCCAGATAAGGGCCCGCTGGGTATAAAGGTCGGTCAGCACGGGCGACCACCTCTCTTCCGCATGACCCGCCGAGTCTATCCGCCGTGAGGGAATCCCCCTTGGGGCGCGCGGCTCGACGTTCTGTCACCCATGGAGCGCGAATTGGGGCTATCCAGCGGGTACGAAGTCACAAGCGCGCCCCTTTCGTCCCTCGAATTTCGTCGTGTCGTGGGTACTCTCTAATCACCTACAAGGAGGACACATGAACTCACGCACCGCCAGCGCCCCCTGGGCCCGTCGTGCTGCCGTCGCCGGCTGCGCTGCACTCGCCCTCGGCGCCACTTCCCTTGGCCTTGCGACCGGCGCTTCCGCAGCACCGGCGAAGGGCTTCATCGCAGCGCCCAACGGCATGGTCGGTGTGCAGGAGAGCATCCTGATCAGTGCCCCGAACGCCAAGGGCCAGGTCGTCACCATCGGCCTTCAGAACGCCCAAGGCTCCCAGACCCTGCAGACCACCATCGGAGCCAACGGCTACGGCTACCTCTCTTGGACTCCGACCCTCGGTGGGGCCTGGAACATCAACGGACTCGGCGTGATCGCAAGTTCGGGTAGCACCACGATCAACGTGGCCGCGATGCCCACGTACACGGTTCTTCTTGCGCAGAACACGATTGAGCAGGGTGTCAGCCAGAACCTCCTCGGTGCGGTCGTGGCGGCCGGAGGCACGATTGCTCCGACCGGCAACGTCTACCTCGCTACCACCACAGGCAATGGCATCACCACGCAGCCGCTCTCCGGCCTCTTCGGCGGAACCACCGCCACAACGTCGCTGCCGTGGACGCCAAACAACGGCGGCCCCGCACCGATTCAGGCTACCTTCCAGCCGAACAACACCGCATTCGCCGCTTCAACGAGCCCGGTCTCGCAGCCGAACGTGCAGTCAGGTGCTTACGTCGTAGCAATGCGTTGGCCCGCAACGCTGTACGTCAACCAGCCGACGGTTCTGCAGGCCGTTGTCGGACCGAACATCCCAGACGGCAGTGCTGCCTTCAGCATGGATGGCCAAGGCATCAGTGGTTCGATCGCCACGGTTAATGGCGTTGCGACCCTGCA
The DNA here is from genome assembly GCA_046085905.1 of Actinomycetes bacterium. GTDB lineage: Bacteria > Actinomycetota > Actinomycetes > S36-B12 > S36-B12 > CAIKZY01. The sequence goes on from JBJSWO010000126.1 coordinate 2,426, forward strand.
GTGGACTCCGCCGACGAGCGGGGTTCACAACATCGCTGTCTCGTTCACCTCGAACAAGAACAGCGCTGGCCAGACCTTCAGCGGTGTCTCGACCCAGTCGGTCAACATTCAGGCCGCCAAGTCGCAGGACAACGTCACCGTGGACCCGCCCGGCCAGCCGATGTGGTCAATCGCCGCGCCGATAATCATGACTGCCGGTGGGAACGTGACTCTCGCAGGCACCTCGGCGTCAGGTTCTCCCGTCGTCTTCAGCGAGCAGGGCCCGTGCTACATCAACGGAAATGTGCTCGTCGCGCCGTCGGCCGGCCAGTGCCAGGTCTCGGCGTACTCGCCCGGCAACGCAACCCTGACTCCGACGACGGAGAACTACACGATCACCGTCAACGCGGCACCCAAGAAGAAGCGCCGCTAGCCACTCTGAACGATCGAAGGGCCCCCGGCGTTGCCGGGGGCCCTTCGCATTTCTGACCGTGCTGGCTAGCTCGCTCCGCGGCCCTTCATCTTTCGCAGCGGCGCGGTGACCTTCCAACTGCGCGTGCCCTGGATGAAGTCAAGCTCCGCGCGAAGCGCATCAGCTGCCGCCTTGAGGGCGATGTTCTGGGTCGCGAGGTCATCGGCGCGAAGCACCACGAAGGAACGGATACCGAGGAAGCCCTCGATGGAATCCTTGGCATCGGTGACCGTGAGGGTGACCTGGGCCGGCTCGCCGGCCTTGCCGTCGCCGAGGGGAAGAGTGATGACTGAGCCGAGGTAGACCTCCTCGCGCACCGGGCCACCGGGGCCGATGGCATCGAGCTGCACGACGCCGGGCATGGAGCGGGTCGAGATCAGGATGCTCAGCGGGCCGTCGACGGGGCGGGTCAGGCGGAAGTCAGCGCGGCGGCCGGGGCGGATCTCATTGCCCCAGACCTGCGGCGACCCGAAGGTGCCGATCACGGCGGCATCGACAACCTCGAAGTCGTCGGCCCCGCGCGGTTGCCGAAGCATCGGGGTCAGGCCCTCGCGCTGCAGGTGACCGAGGTACTGATCGGCATAGCCCGCATCAGGTGCCTGGCCGCCGACGGCAAGAACGTATTCACGGCCCAGTTCGATGCTCGGATACATCGGCTTCCTCGATTCGGTGGAGAGTGCATACGTGATGTCGCGCATGATCGCTTCGGTGACCTGCTGCCAGTCAATGTCATGGAAGTCGGTGGCGATGCGCTTCTCGATCGACACGCGATTGTCCTGGTTCAGGCCATCGGACTCGATGGTGCCGACGAAATCCTCTACGTCGTTTGAGTTGAAGTAGCTCGCAAGAGTTCCGCCGGCCTCGGGAAGCGAGGAGTTGTTGGCGACGATCGCGACCTTGCCGAAGGCGAGGCTTTCGGAGACCGGAAGGCCCCAGCCCTCGTAACGGCTCGGATAAACCGTGAACTGCGCATTTGCGTAGAAGCCGGCGAGCTCCTCGTCGGTCACGCTATTCGAGAGCACCGAGACCTTGCCCGAAAGCCCTTGCGTGGCAACGTATTCCTCGAGGAAGGCATCGGCGTTCCAGCCAAGACGACCGATACATACGAGATCGGGAACGCTCTCGGCGCCGTGCTTCGCGATGAGCGACTTCCAGGCGTTCAGGGCGAGGATGTGGTTCTTGCTCGACTCGACCGTGCCGACGAAGAGCGCGTAGTCGCGCGGCCACGGTGACTCGCTCGTGTCGTACTTGCCCGGCTTGAGCCCGCACGGCAGGCCGGTGATCTCGCCCCGTACTTTCGCGTAGCCGTGGTCCGTTGCGTAGTCGTCGAAGTCATTCTTGCTCGATTGCGAGATCGAAGGAACGGCCGAGGCGGTCTGTAGAACCAGCGTGAGATAACGCTCGAAGAGACGATTGACCGCGGCCGTATGACCGGTCTCGAGCACCGGAGTGAGGTCGTAGAGCAGGTAGACGCTCTTCGCGCCCTTTGCCGCGACATCACGCGCGGCGAGCATCAGCGCATCGTTGATCCAGACGGCACCCAGGTAGACCATCACGGTCTCGGCGTTGATCTCGATTGGGTTCGCCGCGTGAGCCCGGTTCAGGGCAGCCGAGGCAGCGGCGGCGATCGCCTCTCGGTCGGGGGCCGGGTTGTGGCTGGCGGCACCGGTGAGGATCAGGGCCTGGGTCTCAGCCGCGGTGAGGGCGACGAAGACACCCCGTGGGCGATCGAGGATCACGGCTGCGGCCGGGGCGGGGGCGTTGTCACCGAGCATGAGCGGTGCGGTCTCAGCGATGACCCGCTGCACCCCGGAGACCGACTCACGGCGCTGGAGGAACTCGACCAGGTCGGTCACGTCCAGCAGCAGCATGGGAGCAGCCTAGGTGCTCCACCGAGGGGAATGGGATCCTCGAGGGCGCTAGGGGCCACGTGGGCAAGATCAAGGAGTCGGAAACTGAGTCGGGGGGCTGGCTTGAGGGAATCCTCGAGTGGCTGAGCCGAAACCCTTCATGAAACACACGAGCCGCGTTACATATTCAGCCCGACGAAGGATTCCTGACGCGTATCCTCGTGGCTCGGGGCATCAAGGGAGGTGACATGCGTTTCGCCATCATCGCTACCCCGCGCTCGGGGAACTCCGTGCTGCGCAAGACCATCGCTGCCGCCTTCGAACTGCAGGAATACGGCGGCCATGACTCAGACCTCCTGCGCGCCGAACTGCCCGACAACTCGATCGTGCAGGTGCATGCTCGGTACTCGGAGGATCTGCACCAGGTCTTGATCGATCACGGCGTGATCATCGTGACCCCGACCCGCCACCCCCTCGACACCCTGCTCTCGATGCTTCACTTCAAGCAATTCGAGCCCGCGGTCAACAGCTGGCTCGGTGGTAATTACCTCGCTGACCTCGGCGGATGCGATCCCACCAGCAAGGCGTTTCGTGCCTTTGCCACCGGTGAGGGCGCTCATGAACTGCTCGGCGTCTCGCTCGGGTGGTGGCCGCACGCGCACGTCACGGCGCGCTACCGCGACTTCTGCGTTGACCCAAGTCTGATTCTCGACTTCCCCGGCATGCCCGAGCCCTTGCTGAGCCGGCACCACCCCTCAGTGCGCGACTCAGGAAGCTTCGCCAGATTCCACAGTGCTCCGAACATGCATGGCTGGCTGGGCCAGCCCGACTACTGGCGGCAATTCATCCCGACATCATTCGCGGAACTGCTCCACGACATCCATCGAGTGAATTTCGGACTCGGCCATTTCGACATTGACGGCTCCGAGGAGCTCACCCCGCAGCAGATTCGCACGAATTGGGCCGCCGCATTTGCCGGACGTGAGGAGACTCCACGCCGCGGGCTCGGCAAGCGCTTAACCGAGCGTACGCAGCGGGTCTCGACCACGCTGACAGGTGCGGCAGCGGGGGCTGCCGGCACGGCCGGGGCTCTCCAGATCTTCGGCTGATCGCACTCTAGAGCGAGTGCCTGAGCAGGCTCGCCTTGCTCAACTGCTTCCACAGTGCTGGCGTTGCGCACTGGGCGCGAAGGGTCGTGCTGAGGTCCTTCGCCTTGCGCACGCTGGTCTTGAGGTTCGCGGCGCGCGACTTCGCCTTCTGCGCCGAGTCCATCGCCTGGGTGCCCGTATCGAGTCCGACCTGCTGGTCGCCTTGCACCCGATAGTCGATGACTGGCTCCGAATCGATCAGCATTCCGAGGCGCACCGTGGCGAGCAGGCTCCACCAGCGATCGTGCAGCCAGCCCTCGGGAATCTCCTGCTGGGCGAAGTAGTCGGGCCTGATGGCGCTGGCGCCACCGGTGGCGAGGGAATGCTTCAGGGCGTAGGCGAGCTGCTCGTTCGCAGGGAGGTCATTCCAGTTCGCTGCGACGGGGAAGGTCGTGCGGAGCGTGCCGCCTGTTGTGGCGCCGTTCTCGTCGACGAGGGTTCCATCTGAGGCGACCATGAGGATGCTGTCATCGGCTTCGAGCAGCGCAGCCTGGCGCTCGATGCGGGTCGGATGCCAGATGTCGTCGTGATCACCGAGCACCACGATGTCGGCGTCCTTGGCCTCGCGGATTCCTTGCTGGAAGTTCTGCGCGATGCGGGTGGTGACATCTGCTGCGTTCGTGATCGCGGCGATCGGCGTGATGGCGAACTCGGCGAGGATCGCTTTCGTGCCATCGGTCGAGTTGTCGTCGATGACGATGATGGATTCGGGCTTGCGTGTCTGATTCGCGATGCTCTCGAGGGTGGCCCGCAGCCAGCGCTCGGAGTTGTGGGTGACGAGAACCGCGGTGATCACTGTTGGGCCTTCGTGCCGTTCGTGCTGTTCGCGCCCTTCTTGCCCTTCTTGCCCTTCGCGCTCTTTGGCTGCTTGCCCTTGTCGGCGAGCATCTTGTTCGCGAGCTTCTCGTAGTCGTCGGTGACGGCGTCCCACTGATACGCATCTCTGATGCGCTGCTTCTCGATTTCGGGAAGTTCGGCGAGCTTGGTGTCGAGCTCGTGATTCGCGATCTGATCGAAGATCGCGGTCAGAGCGTCAGCATCGGGCCAGAAGAGCGCGGTGTTCGCGGTGACCTCGCGATTGAACTCGACGTCGAAGGCAAGAACCGGAGCACCGGCACCCATGGCACGCAAGAGCGACGGATTCGTGCCGCCAACAGAGTGGCCATGGATATAGGTCGCGGCATTGGCATAGAGCTGGTCGAGCAGCTGCTGGTCGTAGATGCCGCCCGTGAACCGGATGCGCTGATC
>JBJSWO010000127.1:0-2513 GCA_046085905.1 Actinomycetes bacterium
GGCCTCGGCCGCGGCGCAGACCCGGGCGCGGGCGTCATCGTCATTGGACATGACCCCGGAGATGCGCGTTCCGAGGGCTACGCCTTGCGCACCGGTCAGGGTCGCTGCGTCGATGAGCAGGGTCGGCTTCTCGAGCACCGCCATTCCGAGTGCATCGGCCAGGATCAGCCGGCCCTCGGCATCGGTGTTCAGGACCTCGACGGTGGTGCCGTCGAACATGGTGATGACATCGCCGGGGCGCATGGCGTCGCCGCTGGGCATGTTCTCGGCAGTCGGCACCCAGCCGGTGACCGAGACCTTGAGGCCCAGCTCGGCGATGGCCTTCACGGCGGCGATAACAGCGGCAGCACCGCCCATGTCGCCCTTCATCTCGTCCATCTGGGCGGCGGGCTTGATCGAGATGCCGCCGGTGTCGAAGGTGATGCCCTTGCCGACGAGGGAGAGGTGCTTGGTTGCGCCGGCGGGCTTGTACTCGAGCTTGACCAGGCGCGGGGGATTGGTCGAGCCCTGGCCGACACCGAGGATGCCGCCGCAGCCATCGCGCTTGAGCGCCGCGACGTCCCACGTGGTGACCTTGACCGGCAGGCCTGCCACGGCATCCTTTGCCGCCTTCGCGAGCTCGACGGGCGGCAGTGCATTCGGCGGGGTGTTCACGAGGTCACGGGCGAGGAACACGCTCGACGAGATGACGTTGATCTCGGCGATGAGGTTCTTCTGCTCGGGGGTAACAGCGCCGGGCACGAGCAGAACGATGCTCGACACGGGTGCGGAGCCCTTCGACTTGCCCTTGTGTGCAGTGAAGGAATAGGCGGCCAGCTGGGCGCCGAGGGCGAGGGGGCGCAGGTGCGGGATGTCGGGGGTCGCGATGATCGCGATCTTCTTCATGCCTGCAACCGAGCGCACCGCGTTGCCAATGCTGCGCCGGAAGGACTCGAAGCCCTTCATGGTGCGGAACTCGCCGAGACCAACGGCGACGATGGTCTTGGCCTTGATGCCAGTCTGCGCGGGGATGCGGGTGACCTCGCCGGCCTTGCCGCTCGCCCCCGCGGAGGCAAAGGCATCGGCCAGCTTGCGGGTCTGCGCCGCGGTCAGGCCATGCGCGTAGACGTCGACCGACTTGCCCTTGGCGGGCGCGATCCCGATGAGGAGGGCATCGCAGACGGTGGCGGCAGGGGTGGTGGCGGCGAGTGTCAGAGTCATGGATTGAGCCTATTGCTAGCGTTCGCTCGTGACCGAGAATGCGCTGAAGAAGACGCCCCTGCACGACCGCCACCTCGCCCTCGGTGCCAAGACCGCCGACTTCGGCGGATGGGACATGCCCATCGAGTACTCCGGCGTGGTCGCGGAGCACACCGCAGTGCGCACGGCAGTCGGTGTCTTCGACGTCTCGCACATGGGCAAGGTGGCCGTGCATGGCGAGAGAGCCGTCGAGTTCCTGAACTCGTTGCTCGCCAACGACCTCGACCGGATACCCGCCGGCAAGGCGCAGTACTCGATGCTCTGCAATGAGTCGGGGGGAGTCATCGACGATCTCATCGTCTACCGCTGGACGGATGATGGTGTCTTCATCATCCCCAATGCCTCGAATGCGTCGACAGTCATCGCCGCCTTGCGGGCTGCTGCACCTTCAACGATCACCATCGATGATCAGCACCTGTCTCACGGAATCATTGCCGTGCAGGGCCCGAAGAGCGACGACGTCATGCGCGCGCTCGGCTTCCCCTTCGACCATGACTACATGTCGATGGAGATGGCGCGCTGGAACGATGCGCCCGTCGTGGTGTGTCGCACCGGCTACACCGGCGAGCACGGCTTCGAGCTCGTCGCACCCAATGAGGTTCTCGTCGATCTGTGGAACGCGGCCATCGCGGCTGCGGAGAATGTGGGCGGGCTCCCGGCAGGTCTCGGCGCCCGCGACACCCTGCGCACTGAGATGGGCTACCCGCTGCACGGCCAGGACATCAGCCCGACCATTTCGCCGGTGACCGCTGGCCTCGGCTGGGCCATCGGCTGGGACAAGCCTGCCTTCGCCGGCCGCGATGCGCTGCTCGCCGAGAAGGCCGTCGGTCCGGCACGCCGACTGCGCGGCATCCTTGCGAACGACCGCGGCATCCCGCGCGCGCACATGAATGTTCATGCGGAGTCACTCGACGGCGCCGTGATCGGCGAAGTCGTCAGCGGCACGTTCTCACCGACCCTGAAGCAGGGCATCGGCCTTGCGCTCATCGACTCGTCGGTTCAGATCGGCGACACGGTGATTATCGACGTGCGCGGTCGCGCCTCTTCGTTCACGGTGGCCAAGCCGCCGTTCGTGCAGCCCTCGACTCGTTAGAGCAGTGCCAAGGCGACGAGAGTCGCCGTCATCACGATCTCGATCGTGGCACCCAGGACGTCGCCGGTGATTCCGCCCAGGCGTCGTCGCGCGATCGTCAGGATGACGGCACCTGCCGCCAGGCCGAGCACGGCGGCGACAGCAGCCATCGAGCCCAGCAGCCACCAGGCGAACCCGACCC
>JBJSWO010000128.1:0-4048 GCA_046085905.1 Actinomycetes bacterium
CTCCTCCATGTGCACGCGCTCGATCTCGACGCGCACGACCTTGGGACCATCAGTGGTCTCGACGGTGACATCGAGATAGCCGTCGAAGCACAGCGGCTCGTCGTACTGGCTGATCTGGTAGTCCTTGGGCATGTCGGGGTAGAAGTAGTTCTTCCGTGCGAAGCGGCACCACTCGGCGATCGAGCAATTCAGCGCGAGGCCGATGCGGATCGTCGACTCGACGGCCGCGCGGTTGACCACCGGCATCGAGCCGGGCAGGCCCAGGCACACCGGGCACACCTGCGTGTTCGAGTCGGCGCCGAAGTTGGTGGAGCACCCGCACCACATCTTCGAATTCGTGCCGAGCTCGACGTGAGTCTCGAGACCGATCACCGGGTCGTAGCCGCTGATCGCCTCGTCGTAGTCGAGATAGACGTCGATCTCCCCATTGGTCATGCTCTGCGCGCTCATAGCTGCGGTGCCTCCTCGATCAGCAGGTGACCCCATTTGTCGGTGAGCGCTGCCTCGAGCGCGCCGCCGGCGAGGTAGAGACGGTCGTCGGCCATGGCCGGGGCCATGATCTGCATGCCCACCGGCAGGCCGTCCTCGGGAGCGAGGCCGATCGGGAGGCTCATGGCGCCGATTCCGGCGAGGTTGACCGGAATCGTGGCGACATCGTTGAGGTACATGGCGATCGGATCATCGAGCTTCTCGCCCAGCTTGAATGCCGTGGTGGGCGCCGTCGGTGACACGAGCACGTCGACCTTCTCGAAAGCCGCGTTGAAGTCGCGCGTGATGAGGGTGCGCACCTTCTGCGCCTGGCCGTAGTAGGCGTCGTAATAGCCGCTCGAGAGGGCGTAGGTACCGAGCATGATTCGGCGCTTGACCTCGGGTCCGAAGCCGGCTTCACGAGTGATCGCCATGACCTGCTCGACCGAGTTCTTGCCGTCGTCGCCTGCGCGCAGGCCGTAGCGCATGCCGTCGAAACGAGCGAGATTGCTCGATGCCTCCGACGGAAGGATCAGGTAGTACGCGCCGAGCGCGTACTCGAAGTGCGGGCACGACACCTCGACGATCTCGGCGCCGAGATCGCGCAGGATGTCGAGAGCCTCGGAATAGCGCTGCGAGACTCCGGCCTGGTAACCGTCGCCCATCAGTTCCGTGACGACGCCGATGCGCATGCCCCGCACGTCAGCCTTCTTGGCGGCGGCCACGACATCGGGAACCGGTGCGTTGATCGAAGTGGAGTCACGCGGATCATGCCCCGCGATCGCGGCATGAAGAAGTGCGGTGTCGAGCACGCTGCGCGCGCAGGGGCCGGGCTGATCAAGGGAGGAAGCGAGTGCGATCTGCCCGTAGCGCGAGACACCGCCGTAGGTCGGCTTGACGCCCACCGTGCCGGTGACCGATGCCGGCTGCCGAATGGAGCCACCGGTATCGGTGCCGATGGCCAGGGGCGCTTCGAAGGCCGCCAGGGCCGCCGCGGATCCGCCACCGGACCCACCCGGGATGCGATCGAGATCCCAGGGGTTGTGGGTCGGGCCATAGGCGGAGTGCTCGGTCGAGGAGCCCATCGCGAATTCGTCCATGTTGGTCTTGCCGAGGATGACGATGTCGGCGGCGCGCAGGCGGGCCACGACAGTCGAGTCATACGGCGGGCGCCAGCCCTCGAGGATCCGGGAGCCTGCCGTGGTGGGCTCGCCCTTCATCGCCAGAACATCCTTGAGGCCCAGCGGAACGCCGGCGAGGGCGCCCAGGGGCGTGCCCGCGGCAACCTTCGCGTCGACGACCCGGGCCTGCTCGAGCGCTGAGTCGGCGGTCACGTGCAGAAAGGCATGCACCTTGCCGTCGACGGCATCGATGCGATCGAGATGAGCCTGCGCCACCTCGACAGCCGTGACCTCCTTAGAGGCGATGGCATCGGCGAGGACTGCAGCCGACTGGCGAGTGAGATCGCTCATGACTACTCCTCGTCCAGGATGCGCGGCACGCGAAAGCGGTCATCCTCAGCGGCGGGCGCGGCCGCGAGTGCCTCGTCGCGCGTGATGCCGGGGGTGACGACATCGTCACGGAAGACATTGACCATGGGGATCGGATGCGACATCGGCGGGATGTCGTCGGCCGCGACCTCGGAGATGCGCGCCACCGACTGCAGGATGACGTCGAGCTGCTCGGCGTAGTGGTCGAGCTCCTCGGGAGCCAGGTCGAGGCGGGCCAGTCGCGCCAGGTGCGCGACCTCGGGCCGGGTGATCGAGGTCATGCCCCAATCCTATTGAGCCGTTTTGAGCGCTTCCTCGAGGCCATCGGCGAGCAGCACGCGGAAACCCTCGAGTCCGAGGATCGGAATGCCGAGGGTCTCGGCCTTGTCGCGCTTCGAGCCCGCGTTCTCCCCCGCCACCACCAGGTCGGTCTTCTTCGACACCGAGCCCGTGACCTTGGCACCGAGTTCGCTGGCCGCGGCCTCCGCACTGTCGCGCGTGAAGCCCTCCAGCGAGCCGGTGATCACCATCGTCAGGCCCGCGAGGGGCTGCGGTCCCCGGTCGACGACCTCATCGGCCATGCGCACGCCGGCCGCGCGCCACTTCTCGATGATCTCGCGGTGCCAGGGCTCGGCGAACCACTCGCCGATCGCGATCGCGGTCTTTTCGCCGATGCCGTCGACCACGGCAAGCTCGTCGATCGAGGCCGCCGCAAGGTCATCGAGGCTGCTGAAGACCGAGGTGATGGCCTGGGCGGTCGGCGGACCTACATGGCGAATCGACAATGACACGAGAACTCGCCACAGCGGCTTGGACTTCGCGACCTCGAGCTGCGCCAGGATGACCTTGGCGTTCTCACTCAGTTCGCCCTCACCCTTCGTGAAGTACGAACTCCGGAGGAGGTCCGCCTCGGTCAGGGCGAAGAGATCACCCTCGTCAGACACGATGCCGCTCTCCAGGAGTGCGATAGCCGACTTCTCCCCCAGCCCCTCGATATCGAGCGCCTTCCGACTGCCGATGTTGGCCAGTCGCTCCATGAGCTGACCCGGGCAGCCACGAGCATTGGGGCAACGCAGGTCCTTGTCGCCCTCCGTCTCGGGGCGAAGCTCGGCCTGGCAGTCGGGACAGTGTGTCGGCATGACGAACGGACGCTCATCGCCGGTGCGCGCCTCGACGACCGGTCCCAGAACCTCGGGAATCACGTCGCCGGCCTTGCGCAGGAAGACAAGATCGCCGATGAGCACGCCCTTGCGCTCGACTTCGAAGGCATTGTGCAGCGTGGCCATGGCCACCGTGGAACCCGCAACGCGCACGGGCTCCATCACCGCGAAGGGGGTAACTCGCCCGGTGCGACCGACGTTGACCTGGATGTCGAGCAGCCTGGTGCGCACGACCTCGGGTGGGTACTTGTACGCAATCGCCCATCGGGGCGCGCGCGAGGTCTCTCCCAGCTGCTGCTGAAGGTCGAGTCGATCGACCTTGATGACTATGCCGTCGATCTCATGGAGCACGTCGTGGCGATGCTCATGAAAGTGCTCGATGAATGCGGCAACGCCGTTCGATGAGCTCTCCACCCTCGCGTAGTCACTCGTGGGGAGGCCCAGGGATTTCAGCAGCGCGTAGGCGTCACTCTGCCTCGCGACAGAGGCGCCGTCGGTCGCGCCCAGGCCGTGGACAGTGAGCTGAAGGCCGTTCAATCGCCCGACTGATCGCGCGTACTCGGCCTCGAGCCGCTCGAGCTTCGACTGCGTGCGCGCCGTCGACTGATGACGTACCTCGGCGAGTTCCTCCTCGCGCTTGTCAATGCGCTGGCGCAGGGTGCCGGCAGCGGCATTTCGCGGATTCGAGAATGGCGGAAGCCCGGCGTCGTACTGCTCATCGTTGATGCGCTCGAAGGCCTCGACCGGGAAGAAGATCTCGCCGCGAACCTCGACGAGTGCCGGAACGCCGACACCCTGCTGCGGACTGAGAGAGGTCGGGATGCCCGGGATGAACTGCACGTTGTACGTGACGTCTTCGCCCGTCTTGCCGTCACCGCGCGTGGCCATCGTCGTGAGCGCACCGTTCACGTAGACGAGATCGACCGCAAG
>JBJSWO010000129.1:0-8424 GCA_046085905.1 Actinomycetes bacterium
AGGAGGACCGTGCCGACAACGGCAGGGGCGAAGAACAGCGCTGACGGCACCGCGCTCAAGGCCAAGGTGGTGATCGCGCCGATCGTGATGGCCACGACAGGTGCCAGTCCTGCGGCGGTCGAGGCCCAATCGCGAAGGCTCGCGGGTGCCTCATTGGCAAGCCGTGATGATGCCGAAGTGACGATCAGCGATGTCGGAATCTGGGCAAGCAGCCAGACCAGTGCGAAGAGTGGCAGAGAGCCTGCAATCCCGAGAAGCCCAAAGCACGCAAGCATGCCGATTGCGCCGACGATGATGAGCAGGCGCCTGTCGAGCCCGCGTCGCACGGCACGGTCAGCTACGCCTCCCATGACCGGCAACGAGACCATCGACACGGCCCAACCACCGGCCACGATCAAGGAGTAGATCGCGGTCGGAGCGCCGAGCTCATCGCTGCGCAATGCCACGCTCTGGCCGGCTGCGATCGACAGCGGAACCCAGCCGCCGGTAATGGCAAGTGCCTGCCAGATCATTCGAGGCGTGGGTCGCCCGCTTGTCGTGGGCTCAGCGACAACCCCCGAGGACTGTCGGTCACTCGCGGTGTCCCCCATGAGGCTCAGGCTAGTGCTCCACGTCAGCTGTCGACCAGGCTCACGGTCACGCTTTCGAGTGAGCGACCTGCAGCCTGCCTGGCCTCGGCGATGAGCCCGTCCAGGATCCAGTTGAATGTCGTGACGAATGCCAACTCGTTGTCGGCCTCCACGGCGGCGGCATCGGTCAGGGCATCATCAAAGTCACCATGGGCTAGCCGGCGAATGCGCTCCAACCGCTCCTGGAGGTGTCTCGGCGCATCGCTGAAGTCGTACGCGGAGGTGCCGACGACGAAGGACTCGAGCTGACGGTAGCCCCGCACCAGCAGGGGTCCGCGCAGGCCGAGTTCCTCGAGGCCCTGCACAGTGAAGAGAACGACGCCGTTGCTGTTGTCGCCCTCGAGAGCGGCCAGGCCCATGATCTGGCTCAGGCACGGGTGGCGGCGGACTGTGTCACGGAAGGCGAGAGCGGAGGCGGTCAATCGCTGCCGGGCCTCACCGCCAGTCGAGGCGGGGATCGCCTCGGCAAGCAGGGCCTCGCGCATGGCCACGATCAGGTCGTCCTTATTCGCGAAATATCGATACACCGCGGTGGTTGCTGCACCGAGCTCCGCGCCCAGAGCGCGCAGGGACAGACCCGAGATACCGGTTTCGTCCGCAAGGTTGATGGCTGCGTGCACGAATTCCTCGCGCGTGCGCGAGGGCTTGCGTCCGGAGGCCATGGAGGGACGTTAACAGGAGGGAGGAGCGCTCGGGCGGCCACTGTGAATGGCGTTCACTTTTGCGCTAGGCTGCGACGACCTGGACACGAACAGAGGGGGCGCTACGCCATGGGAGCACAGGCCAAGAAGGCGAGCATGATTCGCCGCGGGATCACTGCGATGGTCGGAATGGCCGTTGTCGCCGGAACGTTGGTGGGCGTCGCCACGCCTTCCCAGGCAGCTGTTACAGGCGCAAGTATCACTCCCTCGTCATGGCTGGTCGGCAGCAGCGAGACCGCAACCCTGGCATGGACCGAAGGTGCAACGCGAACCACGGCGATGGTCCGCAGCCCGTGGCCCTGGCCGAACTCGTACACCGGGACCGTGGGAACACCCTCGTCTAGCACAGTGACGCCCACTCGAGCGGCATCAGGTGATCCATGGCAGATTGCGTGTCCCTTTGGCACATTCACTTTGCCGAGCGCGACCACTTTCACGGTGGCGAACACCGCCACGTGCAAATCCGCCAAGTCCCCATCTAGCCCCAACTTCTTCACGGCCTTCTGGATCGAAGGCGTGAGCTACACGGGCGCAGTGTCTGTCACGCTTGCGCCCAATGCGGTGATTGCTCCGTCGACGGCTCGATCGGACACGTGGATTGTTGGCCAGTACAGCACGGCTAATAATGCTGGCGATATCGCGACTGCTGGAAATGTCGAAGTGGCATCAAGCTCGTATGAGCCCGCTGCCGGAACGGCGAACACCTACACGATCTCCATCGATGCGAACGGTGGAACTTGCAGGACCACTGCGGTCACGGGCTTCGCGACTACCTGGGGCAAGGCGCCCGATGCGACAAACTGCAACCGACCGGGCTACTGGTTCAAGGGCTACAACACGAGCGCAGACCGTTCCGGCACACAAATCGCACCGCTGGGCAACATCAACTTCACCGGAGACAACCGCGTCTACGCCATCTGGAAGTCGATCAATGACATCACGGCTCCAGTGCCCCCCAAGGCCGTGAAAGCCGTTGGTGGATGGAATTCGGTCACGGTGAGTTGGGACGCCTCTCCCGATCCCGGTGACTTCGAAATCACGAACTACATGGCTGCTTCGTCTCCCTCGAACAAGGGGTGCATCACGTCGGTTATCTCCTACGATCCGAATCGACCGACGGATGCAAATCCGCTGGAGTGCAAGTTCACGAATCTCACGCCTGGAACCAGCTACTCCTTCCAGGTCCAGGCACTCTCAGGGGCAGGCTGGGGAGAGAAGTCCGCTGCAAGCAACGTGGCGACCCCCTACAACATGAAGATCACCGGATATGACCGCAAGAAGGGCAACCTCTTCCAGCTATTCAAGTCCACGGTGAATGTCTCGGGTGTCACGCCCGGGTACGCGATCGGCACGACCATCACCCCGTGGATCAAGGTGGGCAGTGGTCAGTGGACCAAGTTGCCCAAGGAAGCCTTCAAGACGAACCTTGCCGGCACATTCACCTGGTCGAAGAAGTTCGAGCGGAAGCTGGACGGCACTCCCATTCAGGTGAAGTTCGAGGATCCGCAGGGAAACACGTCGAACTCAATCAACACCTCCGAGGTGAGGAAACTCGCACCATCGGTGAAGATCAACTCTGCGAGGCTGAATACCAGCATTATTAAACCGCAGATCACAGTTGTAGGCACGGCTCTCAATGTGCCCGATGACAGCCGCGTGACGATCACTTTCGTGCAAGGTGCGAAAAAGGAGTCTGTGGTTATCAGGCTTGTCAAGCCCGGTGATTTTGAAGCGAGGTGGCGGGCCGTAGATCCGAACATCCCAACTGTTGTCAAGGCCTCCGTTGGCGGTGTGGAGAGCAATCCCATTCGAGTCGCCAAGAGGGGCTAGTTCGCTCCGCAAAACGATCAAGAACTGTGGCCCCGGGCACTGTCCGGGGCCACAGTCGTGAGTCGAGTTCCTTCATCCGTCCGACCTCACCGGCCGTCCGCTGAGTCAGGAACTTTGCACCCTCAGCACCGACCGATCGGCAATGTCTCAAACGTGGTCGAGATCGGTGCCTTCAGGTGGTCCCTGCACGCTAATCGGTGAGGGTCCCGGCTTCGGTTGGGGCCCCCAGTCATCTACACGCTCGAGGCTGCGCTTCGTGCCGAGGATACCGACTCTCGAAAGCCTCAGTTCGGCTGTGGCAACCCGAACACGGTGTTGAGGAGACTCTCAGGCAGATCAAGCCATTAGCCCGAGCCCGATCCAAATGGTCACGATGGCCCACACCGTGATGCCGATGAAGCCGAGGATCTTGCGATCCTTGAAGTCGCGGGCGATCACGATGAACAGGGCGACGGCCGCAAAGTAGAAGCCGCTGATCAGAAATGAGGCGGCAATCGCTGTCTGCCCCCAGTCGAGCGCGACCGCGAGGATTGCGAACACACCCCAGGCGAGATTGGCCAGGCCCACCTCGATCTGGAAGTTGTTCACGGCGCCGTAATCCCAGCCGCCATTGACCGCGTCTGATCTGTTGAAGATCGCATGGCGGATGAACGACAGGATTCCGGGGACTCCCATGGCGAGAATTGCGGCGAGCGTGAGGCCACCGCTTCCGTTCAGGGCATTGAAACCGAAGTAAGCACCGATGCCGCCGCTGATGTAGGTGGCGATCATCAATACCTTCGACGGCACGGGGCTAACGGGCTTCTCGGACATGGCGACCTCTCTGGGTGGTGGCGAGGGCTGACCTCGCCTGGCCTATGGGGGCAGGGTGGAGGAGGAGATTGCTCTTGTCATCCATGACGTGGGGCAACCCCGACGAAATCGTTCCTCGAGCGTGACCGGAACCTGGGGGTTTAGCGGCGCAGAGCTTCCACTGCCTCGCGTAGGGGTGAGGCGGAGTCAGGCGCCCCAGGGCGCGAGGACAGGGCATGCATTCGATCCAGGATGTCCGTGTCGTCGTCACGGTCATTGCGGGCATTGCCGGAGTGATCCGCGAAGCCGTAGACGACAGCCATCTCGAGAGCATCGCGATCCATTCCGTAGTCGAGGGCGCACTCATGCGTGCCGAAGGGCCGTGAGGTCGCGACCTCGAAGTCATCGCCTGTCCAGTCGCCGACCGCACCGCGCGAATGATGATTGAGCAGGTCGACGACGGGTACGAGGACCCGCTCGGGTGCTGCGCCCTCGCTCATGGGAATACGGAAGCATCTATTGGCCCACAGCACGTCGGTCGCGGCCATCATCGGATTGCGAAAGCTCGGAATGAGCTGCTGAACGGCCTCGACGAGATCGTCGGGAAGGCGCGGATCCAGGGCCGGATGGGTGGCCGTCATCCACTCGAGCTTCCCGCAGGCGTTGTGAAGTGCCACCTGCAGGTAGAGCATTTCCGTCTCGAGATCGCCGAAGTCATCCGGAACCTCGACGATGACCATTCGCCCCTCCTGCTCGGCCCACGTCACCCTGTCCACGCGCACGAAGCACTCGCGGGGGATGCGCAGCATGGGAGAACCGTCATCGGCTGAGGATTCGATGCTCAGCTGCCCGTGGCGCTCGACGAGGCGCGTGGTCGGGGCGATGAATCCGCCCGCCTCGCGGAGAATCTCGAGAGTGCCGGCGAGGAGATCGGCGACCAGTGTGTCGTCGGCGTCGACCAGCGGATGGCTCATGCGCTCATTCTGGCGTGTCGATGGCCGCTGATGACTGACCGGTCATGACCGCTCGTTAGTCACTCTCCGCACGGACACCTGCGTTCGGCATGCCTACTGTCGAATCATGAGCACTCAGAGGCGTCGAGCCGGCATGACCGCAGCGATCGCGGGGCTCACGGTGATCGTGCTCGCTCTCGGCGTGCCAGGTTCGGCGGCAGCCGACGGGGGAGTGACGTCGGATGCGTTGCAGATGTCGGCACAACCGCCGGTTGGCGGAATCGGGATCAGCGCCACGGCCTACGCAGCCCTGTTCGCGGGGGTTCCTGCTGATCCGCCTACGGGCACGATTGTCGCCGATACGGGATTTCGTCCATTCCCCAACGGTTTTGGATTCGTGAACTACGGCACGAATCAAGGGGAGAACCAGATTCTCTTCGGACAGCCAAGCGCCCTTGGCTCGGGCGCAGCACCCGCTGCCTCCCTGGGTCTCGATGCGGCGTCAATGCGGCGCGTTTTCGGCGAAGGCGTATGCATCTCCGGCGCCGGTACCGGATGCACCCTCACGGAATCGGCCAAGGTCGTCATGCGCACGGCGAACTCCTGGGCAGCCTCCGGTCACTGCTTCGGTCTGGCCACCGTGGCGAATGCGCTCTACACCGGCAAGATCTCACCAAGCGAGGTGCGCGGCGGGATGGTAAACAGCCAGACCACCCTGAGCGCTGCAACCCAGCGCACGATCATGCGTGCATTCATTGCCCAGTACTTCTCGGCGGTGGGGATACGGCCGGCATCGATGTCCGATGCCGTGGCGCGCCTGCGGTCAGCGCTGAGCCCGGGGCGCATCCCGGTGACGTTGCTGATCTACGGGGCGCCGGGCGGCCATGCGCTCGTGCCCTACGCGTTGCTCGACAAGGGTGCCGGGAAGTTCGACGTCGCGGTTTACGATCCGAACCTGCCGAGCCAGGCGCGAGCGCTGCACATCGACACGAACGCGAATGCGTGGAGCTTCACCGGGTCACCTGAGCTGCCCTTGACCACCTGGTCGAGTGCTGACAAGACAGCAGAGACCTACATGGTTCTCGGTGATGTCAACAGCGCAATCGGAAAGCAGGCGTGCACGTTCTGCCAGACAAGTCGCTCAGCCACTCTGGTGTCCTTCTCGGCCGTGCTGGCTTCGAACAAAGGAGTGTTCGAGAATCTGACGCTGACCGATTCGCAGGGAACGCCACTCGACCCGAGCGAGTATCGAATAATCCCGCCGACTGACACGATCGGCTCTCCGCTGGCCTCGAGCCCGGTGATGGTGGTGGATCGAGGCGTCAACTTCGAGATCGGCCTGAATGCCGAGAGCGTCGAAGTCGTCCAGCCGTTCACCGTCACGGTTATCAGTCAGGGCAGTTCCCGATCCCTGAAGCTCGAGACGTTGAACTCGGCCATGCGTGGCAAGGTGAGGATCGGCAGTCGGGATGGCAGCCTCAGCTTCATCGGCAATGCGACCAACAAGGGCACGGCAACCCACACCTACGAACAGGGTGGGGTCACCTACTCCTTCGAAGGAGTCGAGGAGACGGCGTATCACCCCGAGAAGATGGATTTCCGCAGCTATCAATCACGCAATCGCGTCGTCTTCAGCGAGAACGATGCCTTCGCGTCCACGTGGACGGTGAGGGTGCGGAGCCGCACGGGTTCGGGTTCGTCTTCCTACATCGCATCGGGAGTCAGGGTGCGACCCGGGAGCCAGCTGGCCGTGACGTATCGCGGCTGGGCCGGCCGCGTCGGCAAGCCGACCCTCTGGCTCGACACGGGATCGAATGGAACCCTGGACGTGCGCATCCCCATGCGCCGCGGATGAAGTAGGCCCGGCATGGCCGTGGCCCGAACTCCCTCGGGAGACCGGGCCACGGCCATGTGTGCGTTGAGATCAGAGATTCGCGACCAAGGTGTCGAGCAGTTCCTGATCTCGATCACCGCTCATCTCCCATGCCATGGCTCCGCCGAGACCCTTGGCCTTGATGAAGTCGGTCTTGATCCGCATCGACTGCGGATCGTCGTACGAGATCCAGAGCTTGCGCGCAGGGTCGTAGAGATAGGGCACCTGGGCCTGAGCGTCCCAGTAGCGGGTCATCGTGGGCAGGTAGTTCGCCCGGATGTCGGTGTAGTCGAAGACGCCCTTCTCCCACGTGCCGACGGATGCGTTGGTTCCTGATTGATAGAGGCCTGCATCCGTGGCGCTGACGTTCTCCCAGCCGCGTCCGTAGAACGGCACGCCCAGCACCAGCTTCGCGGCGGGGAAGCCGCCCTTGAGGTACGTATCGACGGTGTCAGCGATGCTGAAGCCGGTTGCGGCATCCTTCGTGCCGACGGTCATCGGCGCGTTATGCCCGGTGATGGGATCCCAGCCACCGTGATAGTCGTACGACATCAGGTTCATCCAGTCGAGTGAGCTTGCGATCTCGCTGACCTCGAGGTTCGGGATGATGCTGGGGCCGGCCGGAGCTGCAATCGAGAGGCTGTAGTGCTTGCCTCCGTCTGCTGCACCCTGAGCATCGAGCTCGGCACGGAATTCCTGCAGCAATGCCGAGTAGTTCTGCTTGTCTGCAGCCGTGCCGCCGTAGAGGCCGCCCGAGACCGGGTATTCCCAGTCGATGTCGATTCCGTCGAACTTGTACTGCTTCATGAAACTCACGCACGAGGAGGCAAATGTCTTGCGAGACTCGTCCGAGGCCGCTGCAGCCGAGAAGTTCTGGCTCCAGGTCCAGCCGCCGATGGAGATCATCGTCTTGAGTCCGGGATTCGCGGCCTTCACCTTGGCGAGCTGATTGAAGTTGCCGCGCAACGCCCCTTGATCCCAGGAGTCACCGGCAAAGGCCTTGTCGGTGTCCGCGTACGAGTCACCGAGCACGCACTTGCCGTTCGCGATGTTGGCGAATGCGTAATTGATGTGCGTGAGCTTTCCGGCTGCCATGTCGGACACCTGGTAGTTGCGCGCGTAGGTCGCCCAGGCCGGGTAGTAGCCCACGATCTTCTTGCCACCTGCGTAGCTGCCGGATTTCGGCGTGTACGGAGTGACGGAGGTCGGAGCCGGGGTCGCTGTCGCGCTCGGAGTCGCTGTTGCTGAGGCCGTGGGCGACGGTGATGCCGGCGTTATCGCCGACGAGCCGGAGATCGCGCACGAGCCCGCCGACGAGGTACATGTCGTCGGAGCGGTGAAGGTGCCGTTGTCGGTCATGCCGATGGTTGCCGAAGCGCCGGGCGCGAGTGAGGCATTCCACGAGAGGTTCGTGGCGCTCAGTCGACCGCCGGCAAGGCTGCCGGTCGCATTCCACATGCTGATGCTGCTGCCGGACCACGGCATGCTCACCGACCAGCCGTTCACTGCAGTGGTGCCCGTGTTTGTCACCGTGAGATCGACATTGCGTCCGGTGCCCCAGTCGGAGGTCACCTTGACGCCCACGGTGATGGCCGCCGATGACGTCGGCGTTGTCGTGGAGCTCGCGGATGCGCTGGGGGAGGCGG
>JBJSWO010000130.1:0-3886 GCA_046085905.1 Actinomycetes bacterium
TCTCGATGTCGACGACTGTCACCGGCTGGGGCTTAGCCCCATGGCTATTCATCTACGGCGCCGGTGTCGGCTTCGCGACCGCGCAGCTCACCGGCGTGATCCTCTCCGAGATCCCTGTCTCGGAATCGGGCTCGGCCAGCGCCGTGCAGTCGACCTCGCGCCAGGTCGGCGCGGCGATCGGCACCGCAATCCTCGGCACCACCCTTCTCATCGGCCTCGGTCACTACACGACCACTCAGCTCACCGATCGCGGAGTTCCTGCCGCGGCCGCTTCGCAGGTCGCCGATGCGATGCAGGGCTCGGCCGGCCAGGCCGTGCCCGCACTCGCCGCTCAGCCCGACGGACAGGTACTCGTCGAGGGCGCATCCGAGGGCTTCGTCGACGCGACCAAGACGGTGGCCTGGGTGGCCGCGCTCTTTGTCTTCCTCGGCCTGCTCACCAGCTTCCTGCTGCCCCGCAATGCGGCTCGCGTGGAGTCCGAGGGCTACGAGCCGCCGAAACCGCATAACGTCTCTTGACCTGGACATGCAGACGTTCTACCTTGATGTCAGGCGGAGTGGTGCTCTGAGTCGTTGACTCGGATCAACCCCAACGGAAGCAGCCCCTCGGGTACCCGAGGGGCTGCTTCTTCGTGGTGCCATCGGTGGGACTCGAACCCACAACCCCCACTTAGGCGGAGTGGTGCTCTATCCCTTGAGCTACGACGGCACGAGTGAATCCCATCGGGATCGCACTCGTGCCGGTAGGTCGTCGGTGATTCTGTGGATGAATTAGAAGGCAGGCAGCCTTGTGGACAGCCAGCCGACGATGGAGTCGAGGCCGATGCGCTCCTGCTGCATGGTGTCGCGCTCGCGCACGGTCACGGCCTGGTCGTCGAGGGTGTCGAAGTCGACCGTGATGCAGTACGGCGTGCCGATCTCGTCCTGGCGACGGTAACGACGGCCAATCGCGCCCGAGTCGTCGAACTCGACGTTCCAGCGCTTGCGCAGCTCAGCAGCGAGATCCTTTGCCTTCGGCGAGAGATCGGCATTGCGCGAGAGCGGAAGCACGGCGACCTTGACGGGCGCGAGCCGCGGGTCAAGACGCAGCACGGTGCGGGTGTCGACACCGCCCTTGGAGTTCGGTGCACTGTCCTCGTCGTAGGCATCGAGCAGGAAGGCCAGCACCGCACGGGTGAGGCCTGCCGCAGGCTCGATGACGAATGGCACGTAGCGCTCGTTCTTCTCCTGGTCGAAGAACGAGAGATCAGTGCCCGAGTGCTCGCTGTGCGACTTGAGGTCGAAGTCGGTGCGGTTCGCGATGCCCTCGAGCTCGGCCCACTCGGAGCCGGCGAAGCGGAAGCGGTACTCGATGTCGACGGTGCGCTTCGAGTAGTGCGAGAGCTTCTCCTTCGGGTGCTCGAAGAAGCGCATGTTCTCGGGGTTCATGCCGAGCTCGACGTACCAGTCCCAACGGGTCTTGAGCCAGTACTCATGCCAGTCCTCGTCGGTGCCGGGCTCGACGAAGAACTCCATCTCCATCTGCTCGAACTCGCGGGTGCGGAAGATGAAGTTGCCCGGCGTGATCTCGTTGCGGAAGCTCTTGCCGGTCTGGCCGATGCCGAACGGCGGCTTCTTGCGCGCGGCGTTGAGCACGTTCAGGTAGTTCACGAAGATGCCCTGGGCAGTCTCGGGACGCAGGTAGTGCACGGCACCGGCATCGTCGACCGGGCCGACGGTCGTGCGCAGCATGCCGTTGAAGTCACGGGGCTCGGTGAAGTCGCCCTTGGTGCCGCAGTTGGTGCACGTGATATCGCCCAGGCCGTTCTCGGGTGACTTTCCGTGCTTCTCCTCGTAGGCCTCGATCAGCTGATCGGCGCGCCAGCGCTTGTGGCACTTCTTGCACTCGGTGAGCGGGTCGGTGAAGGTCGCGACGTGACCTGAGGCCTCCCATACCTGCGGGGCGAGGATCACCGAGGAGTCGAGGCCGACCACGTCGTCGCGGCCGCGCACCATCGACTGCCACCACTGGCGACGCACGTTCTCCTTGAGCTCGACACCCAGGGGCCCGTAGTCCCATGCGGAGCGAGAGCCGCCGTAGATCTCGGACGACTGGAAGACGAAGCCACGACGCTTCGAGAGATTGACGACGGCATCGACACGATCGGCGGCCACTGGGCGCTCCATTTCCGAGCGCAGGCGCGCTCCACTCCGGCTGGTTGTCGGCGGACGGCGCAAGTGTAGGCGGTGAGGCTGGTGTGACGAGAGGGGTCAGGCGTCGACGGCCGCGATGTCGGGGCCCGAGGCCTCCCCCAGTCCGATGGATCCCGCATCGAGGGCCAGCCCTGTCACGGCGTCGACGAAACCCTCGGGCGAGCGGTAGTGCACCACCTCATAGGCACTCGGCTCGTCGATCGCGGTCGAGAGCAGCGGGATAGCCGTCATCTTCACCTCGAAGTTCGACAGCGCCCGCCGGTAGGCGCCGACGGAGACCCACCGGGTGGTGATGGTGCGCAGATCGGGCTCGTCGGTCGACTGGCCCAGGTGGGCGTCGACGAAGCCCGTGCAGGCGGCAAGGGCCGCAATCGCCCCACGTGCCGATGCCGGGAATTCGGCACTGTCGTTGCGGAAGCGATTGAGGACGATGAAGGTAGGGTCGGTCACCTGACACACGCTAGTGGTGGGAGAGAGAACGTGGCGAAGGCCGAGAAGAGCTCGTCGGGCAAGAAAAAGCCTTCGGCCGTGCGCGGCCCCGGCGGCCCGGCCAACCAGCCGGCCTCGATGCGGCCGCAGCTGGAGAAGGCCAGCATGCCCGTGCTGATGCGCCTGACTCGCGTGCCCCGCTGGCTGCTCGTGGTGGGCATCGCCCTGTGCCTGTTCCTCGGACTGGTGCTGCCACGGTCGCTCTCGTGGCTCGGTGGCATCTTGCTGCTGATCGTCGCCTTCTTCCTGGGCTGGCTGCTTGCCCTCTCGTGGCCCGTGCTCAATGGCCAGTCGAAATTCCTGCGCACCCTGATCGTGATCGTCGTGGTGCTGCTGGCGCTGTTCAAGTTCGTCGGGATCCTCTAAACGCTTTTGACAATCATTTTCATTTAGGCGATCATGGGGGCATGCGACGCTCCCTCGCCCTACTCCTTGCCCTCCCCCTGCTCGCCGCCTGCGCGGGCACCTCGTCAGCGGTCGACGGCGCCGGGTCCGAGGCGAAGCCGAGCGTCGTGGCCGCGTTCTACCCGCTGCAGTACGCCGCCCAGCAGGTCGGCGGATCCGATGTCGACGTCACCAACCTGACCCAGCCCGGGGTCGAGCCGCACGACCTAGAACTCAGCGCCCAGCAGGTCGGCCAGATTGCCGACGCGGATCTCGTGCTCTACGTCAAGGGCTTCCAGCCTGCGGTCGACGAGGCGATCGCCCAGCAGGCAGCCGACAAGGCCATTGACGTGAGCGCAGCACTGCAGCAACTCAGCCTCGACGGCGCCGCGGATCCCCATGTGTGGCTTGACCCGGCGAACATGGCAAGGATCGGCAACGAGATCTCACGCCGGCTTGCCGAGATCTCCCCCGCCGAGGCCGACGCATACGAATCGAACTCGAAGGCCCTGGCCTCCACGATGGCCACGCTTACGTCCGAGTACCAAGCGGGCCTCGCTGCATGCCGCACGAGCACGATGGTCGTGAGCCACGATGCCTTCGGCTACCTCGCGAAGGCTTTCGGACTCACGCAGGTGGGCATCTCCGGACTCTCCCCGGAAGCCGAGCCGAGCCCGGCGCGCATCAAGGACGTCGCTGACATCGTCTCGAAGGAGGGCGTCACCACGATCTACTACGAGACGCTCGTCGATCCGAAGGTCGCACAGACTCTCGCCGAGGAGACAGGCGCCACTGCCGCGAAGCTCGATCCGCTGGAAGGC
>JBJSWO010000131.1:0-6892 GCA_046085905.1 Actinomycetes bacterium
GCCGCTCGTAGGCGATGAACAGCAGCGCCATGCCCGGGGCCTCGTAGATGCCGCGGCTCTTGGCCTCGATGATGCGGTTCTCGATCTGGTCGGCCATGCCGAGGCCGTGGCGTCCGCCGATCTTGTTGGCCTCGTCGACGAGGGCAACGGCGTCGGGGAACTCATGGCCATTGATCGCCACCGGGCGACCCTGCACGAAGCGGATCGTGACGTCTTCCGTCTCGATCGCGACCGAGGGATCCCAGAACTTCACGCCCATGATCGGGTCGACGGTCTCGAGTGAGGTGTTCAGGTGCTCGAGGGTCTTGGCCTCGTGCGTGGCACCCCAGATGTTGGCGTCGGTCGAGTAGGCCTTCTCGGTGCTGTCGCGGTACGGAAGATCGTGAGCGACGAGCCACTCCGACATCTCCTTGCGACCGCCGAGCTCCTCGACGAAGTCGGCGTCAAGCCACGGCTTGTAGATACGAAGCGAGGGGTTGGCCAGCAGGCCGTAGCGGTAGAACCGCTCGATGTCGTTGCCCTTGAAGGTCGAGCCGTCGCCCCAGATCGAGACTCCGTCTTCCTGCATCGCGCGCACGAGGAGGGTGCCCGTCACGGCGCGACCGAGCGGGGTGGTGTTGAAGTACTGCTTGCCGCCGGAGCGAATATGGAAGGCGCCGCACGAGAGGGCGACGAGCCCCTCCTCGACCAGCGGGCCGCGGCAGTCGATCAGGCGCGAGAGCTCGGCGCCGTACTGGGTCGCGCGACCGGGCACCGACTCGATGTCAGGCTCGTCGTACTGGCCGAGATCGGCGGTGTAGGTGTAGGGAATCGCGCCCTTGTGGCGCATCCAGGCCACGGCTACCGAGGTATCGAGACCGCCCGAGAAGGCAATTCCGACGCGCTCGCCGACAGGGAGAGAGGTGAGTACTTTCGACACGCCCCAAGCCTAGGGGCTGACCGACCGCACCTCGTCGCTGGGACGCGACGGCTCGGATCCAGCCGGGAAGGTCTCGGCATCGTCGCTGCTGCGACTCCAGCGCACGGGGCGCTGGCTCGGGAAGAGGCAGGTGATGGCCGCAGCAGCGGCAAGCAGGATGTAGGCCACGACTCCGTCGATGATGAAGTGATTGCCCGTGACGACGACGACCCAGAGGGTGGCAATCGGGTAGAGCACCGCCAGCCAGCGCCACGGACTGCGTGCCACCACGATGATGAAGAAGGCCACGGCCGCTGCCCACCCGCAGTGCACCGAGGGCATTGCGGCGAACTGGTTCGCGCCGGGGATCGCCTGATAGACCGACAGACCCGTGAGCTGGGCCGTGTCGGCGATGCCCAGCGACGGCAGCAGGCGCGGTGGGGCCACCGGGATGAACTGGATCACCAGGCAGGCGCCGGTCAGCAGAGCTGTCGTGGTGCGCACGAAGTTCCAGTCGCGGCGATGGAAGACCAGCACCCAGATGAGCGTGATGACGAAGACCGGGATGTGCAGGCTCGCGTAGTAGGTATCGACAAGCTTCATCAGCCACTCGTGATCGAGCACCGGTGCCTGGATCCAGGCCTCACTCGGCCAGTACAGATTCCGCTGGAGATCGGCTAGCCACAGCCCTGCCGCATCGGCCTTCGAGAAGTCACCGAAGTCGAGTGATCCCACGTACTGCCACAGCGCGTAGAGCACCATGATCAGCGAGGTCTCGCGCATGATCCATGCCACGTTCTTGCTGCGCGGGAACATGCGCAGGATCAGCCAGAGCACGGCGGCTATCGCCGCCATCCACAGCGCGTAGCGCCATGGCATCCAGCCGATTCCGGTGACCATCAGGCAATTGTGCCCTCAGGCGCGCACGCCGGCGTTACCGGTGCTCGACCGACTTGCCGCCATCGCGTCCGCCGCCGATGAGGATGTTCTGACCGGTGACCCAGCCTGCGGCGGGCGAGGCCAGATACAGCACTCCCGCGGCCATGTCCTCCGGCGTACCCATGCGACCGAGTGGCACCGTGGCCGCGAGCTTGGGCATGTCGGCGTCGGTGAACTGCAGCACTCGATAAAACGACTCGGTTGGCACCATGCCGGGCGAGATGGCGTTCACCCGAATGCCGGCAGAGGCCAGCTCGGCCGCCATGGTCTGGGTGAGGTTGAGCAGGGCTGCCTTCGACGCCGCATAGGCCGCAGTGTTCGGCGCCGCACGCATGCCCGCGCCCGACGAAATGTTCACGATCGCGCCTCCATTCGGCATGCGCAGGGCCGCCTCCCGCGAGCCTGCGGCAGCGGCGATGAGATTGAGCTCGAGCATGTCGCGCATCTGCTCGTCCGTGGTTACCGTCATCGGCTGCACGTGCGCGTCATCGGTTCCGCCTGCGTTGTTGATCCAGATGTCGAGGCGCCCGAACTCGGCAATCGCGGCCTCGGCGAGCTCCTTCGGCATTCCCGGCTTCTTGAGGTCACCCGGCATCTCGAGAGCGCGCCGACCGAGGGAACGCACTTCCGCGGCCACCGCGGCTACCTCCTCCGCGCGACGCGAGGTGATGACGACGTCCGCCCCTGCCTCGGCCAGGGCGATGGCGATGGCGCGGCCGATGCCGCGGCCGGAGCCGGTGATGACGGCGACCTGGCCGTCGACGCGGAAGAGATCGAGGATCGACATGGCTGGAGTATCGCAGGGGGTGAGCCACCTCGCAGAAATTCATCTAGACAACTTGAGGAAATCGGCGAGATTGCTGTGTAGGTTGTGAAGCCCCGACTGAAGGAATCGCATGAGCATCGTCGAGCCCCCCGTCAACGCCGCCGACGTACCCGGCTGGGATCGCACAGCGGAGTTCATCGTGATCGGCCTCGGAATCGCGGGCTCCGCCGCTGCCCTCGAGGCCCAGGAACTCGGCATCGACGTACTCGTCATCGAGCGGGCGAGCGGTGGGGGCGGTGCCAGCGCGCTCTCGCAGGGCATTTTCTACTTCGGCGGCGGAACGGCACTGCAGAAGGCCGTCGGCTATGACGAGACCGTCGACAACTATCGCGCCTTCATGGAGGCAATGATCACCTCGCCCGACACCGAGAAGCTCGATGCCTTCATCGATGAGAGCGTCGAGGCGTTCGACTGGCTTGAGGCGCAGGGGGTGCCATTCAAGCGCGAGGCCTACAAGGAGAAGGCGGTCTACATCCGCTCCGGCGAAGGCCTGCTCAGCACGTGCAACGAGAAGGTGTGGCCGTTCCGTGACATCGCCACGCCCGTCATGCGCGGCCACCAGGTCTCCGGGCAGGGCGAGATCAGCGGCGGCTCGGTCGCGATGAATGCCGTGCTCGCCACCGTCAAGGAGCGCAATGTGCCGGTCATCTACGACGCCGCGGTTACCGCGCTTGTCGTGGACGGCGATCGCGTGGTCGGCGTGAAGGTTCGCAAGGAGGGCACGGATCTCTTCATGCAGGCGACCCGTGGCGTGATGATCGCCGCCGGCAGCTTCAATCTCAATGCGGAGATCACCATGAAGCACATGCCCACCTTTGCGACCTACGGCAAGCCGCTCGGCACGCCGCAGAACGACGGCGCCGGGCTGCTGCTCGGCGAGTCTGTAGGCGGAGCCGAGCGAGGCATGCACGGCACCGTCCCCACCGCATCGATCTATCCCCCGCCGCAGCTGATCAAGGGCATCATCGTCAATGCCAATGGCGAGCGCTTCGTGACGGAGGACGCCTATCACGGCCGCACCGCGGTCTACACGGAGAAGCAGCCCGGGCATCAGGCCTTCCTCATCCTCGACGAGGAGTCCTTCGACTACCCCAAGCACGGCTCGCACATCTTCATGGATGCGTACGAGTCAGTTCCGGAGATGGCCGCAGCGATGGGGGTGCCGGCCGAAACACTTCAGCGCACCCTTGATGACTACAACGCCGATGCCGCCAATGGCGAGGACACCCAGTTCCACAAGCACCCCGACTGGATCAAGGTGCTCGAGCCGCC
Source organism: Actinomycetes bacterium (assembly GCA_046085905.1). Lineage (GTDB taxonomy): Bacteria > Actinomycetota > Actinomycetes > S36-B12 > S36-B12 > CAIKZY01. The sequence goes on from JBJSWO010000131.1 coordinate 3,936, forward strand.
CTACGCCGTGTTCAACCTGTCGATTCCGACCTCCGACTACCACTGGATGTCACTGGGCGGCCTCTGGACCGATGCCGACTCGCGCGTGCTGCGCGAGGACGGCTCGGCGATCCCCGGCCTGTATGCGGCGGGCGCCTGTACCTCGCACCTCTCCCAGGATGGCGACGAGTACGGCAGCGGAATGAGCCTGGCCGGTGGAGTGATCTTCGGGCGCCGGGCATCCAGGGCCGTGGCGGCGTCACGTTCGTGATCTCGATGTGCCCCTGGTGAGGGCGGGCTTACACTTGCAGGACGCACCGCCACTTCCATCACGTAGGAGTTCACATGGGCTTTGGTCCCGTCGACGTCATCATCATCGGCTTTCCCGGCAATAGGTTCAACGGCCAGATTGCCCCGGCCCTGCTGGAACTCGTCGAGAACAAGACCATTCGCCTCATCGACCTTCTCTTCGTGAGCAAGGATCTCGACGGCACCGTGACCACCCTCGAGATCGCAGACCTCGACCCGGAGCACGGTCCGGCTTACCTCGAGATCGATGTCACTCATGCCGGTGCCCTTGATCATGAGGATGCCCAGGAGCTCAGCGAGGATCTCGAGCCGGGCTCATCCGCTCTCCTGGTCGCCTTCGAGAACACCTGGGCCGCGAAGTTCGCCGATGCGATCATCGCCTCCGATGCTGTCGTGATCGACACCGTCCGCATCCCCGCCGCAGTCGTCGACGACTTCGTCGCCTCCGCCTTCTAACCACCAACCAACGGAAAGCAGGAACATCATGGGTCTTCTTCGCGTAGCAGCAGTCGCCGGCACCGCCTCGGCAGTCTCCGGTCGCGTTCAGCGCAACCAGCAGCAGAAGTACGCAGCACAGGACGCCGCAGCCGCTCAGGCCGCAGCTCCTGCCGCTCCCGCGGCATCAGATGAGGATCCGATGGCGCAGGTGCAGAAGCTCGCCGAGCTTCACAAGCAGGGCATCCTCACCGACGAGGAGTTCGCCGCAGCCAAGGCCAAGGTCCTCGGCATCTAGTTCGGAATTTCCCGAGGGGTCTCGTCCGCATGGACGAGGCCCCTCGGCTTTTTCGGGCATGATTGCGCCACAGTCGTCAATGCGAGGATGGGCGTGCACACGTGACCGGGGGAACGAGGTGACAGAGGACCGCCCCGCCATCTCCGAGAGCCACGCCCGTCATGGGTTTGTCACGACACCGAACTCGGCTCCGACCCGCCGACGACCCACGGCTCTCTTCGGCCGACTCATCGTCGCAATCGTGCTGGCCATCATCATCGCGATCTCGTTGTGCGCGGCAGCCATCGGTCGCTTCTACTCCGAGCTCACCGGAACTCCCGACGCTCCGGTCGAGGTTCCCTTCATCGGTGATTCGACCCTTCTCGTCTCCGGCGATCTACCCGCTCAGGGAATCGTCGTGGCAGCTTTCGCCGGCATCGCCGTCATCGCCTTCGCCGCGGTCTCCTTCGAGATGATCGCCTCGCTGATGTCGATCACGCCGCGACGTCGCCTGCTCACTTCATTGCGAGCGTCGAATTCATCGCTGTCGGATTCCCCCGGACGCGTCATTGTTCTCGTCCCGGCCCACAACGAGGAGTTCTCGCTGCCGACCACGCTGTCGGTCCTCCGGGAGCAGTCGCAGTCCCCTGACCGAGTGATCGTCGTGGCGGATAACTGCACGGACTCCACAGTCTCAATTGCCCGAGACATGGGCGCTGAGTGCTTCGAGACGCGCGACAATGTGCACAAGAAGGGCGGCGCGCTCAATCAGGTGCTCACGTGGCTGCTCCCCGAGTGCACGCCGAATGACTTCATCATGGTCATGGACGCAGACACCAGCCTGGGCCCGCGCTACATCGAGGTGGCCGCACGAGAGTTCGAGAACGACCCGGAGCTCACGGCCGTGGGCGGAATCTTCTATGGGGAGGACGGCCACGGCCTGATCGGCCAGTTCCAGCGCAACGAGTACACGCGCTATTCGCTCCAGATCAAGGCCCGACGCGGGCGGGTGTTCGTCCTGACCGGCACGGCATCGATGTTTCGTGCCGATGCCCTGCTCGACGTGGCTGCGGCAAGGGGCGTCTTCATCCCCGGTGCACCCGGTCAGGTGTACGACACCGCAGCCCTGACCGAGGACAACGAGCTCACCCTCGCCCTCAAGTCGCTTGGCGCGACGATGACCTCTCCGCGCGAGTGCACCGACACCACCGAGCTCATGCCCACCTGGAAGGCACTCTGGATTCAGCGGCAGAGATGGCAGCGCGGAGCCTTGGAGAACCTGAGCGCCTACGGCATCACTCGAGCCACCATTCGATATTGGGGTCAGCAGGTCGGAATCGGCTACGGCACTGTCGCCCTGAACGCTGCCCTACTGCTCATACTCATCACGCTGATCTCGGTGGACCGGTGGATCTGGTATCCGTTCTGGGTCGCGATCGGCCTCGTGTTCCTCGCTGAGCGCGTCATCACGGCGTGGCGCGGTGGTTGGAAGGCTCGCCTGCTCGCCGCGGCATTGGTGCCGGAGCTGCTGTACGACGTCTTTCTCCAGGTTGTCTTCGTCAAGTGCCTGTTCGACATCACCTTCGGTCGCACGGCGAGTTGGGGGCACGTTCAGCATGCTCCGGCAGCGAGCCCCGCATGATGTTCATCGAGCAGGGTCTCGTACTGCCCGAGAGCACCCTGACTTCGCCATGGTTCTTGATTCTGGCCACCGTCGTCGCATTCAACACGATCATCTACGTGGGGCTCACCGTGTCAAAGTTCATTCCCTGGCCGAGGCAGATTCACCCGTCGAAAGTTCGTGCGCTCCACGACGCCGTCTTCAATCCCGCGAAGGACCGAGCGATGAGCACTCCGCCGGCGCTCCGGCGAAGGCAGGAGAGCACCGAGCCATACGAGATCATGCGTGACGAGCTCACCCGAACCGAGATTCCCCAGGCCTTCGCCTCATTCGGCG
>JBJSWO010000132.1:0-7669 GCA_046085905.1 Actinomycetes bacterium
GTCCGACACCGTGGCCCAGGGCTTCGGCTCGCTCGGCCTGATGACCTCGGTGCTCATGACCCCCGACGGCAAGACTGTCGAGGCCGAGGCCGCGCATGGCACCGTGACTCGTCACTACCGCCAGCACCAGAAGGGCCAGCCCACCTCCACGAACCCGATCGCGTCGATCTTCGCGTGGACCCAGGGCCTGACCCATCGCGGTCGCATGGACAACACGCCGGCCGTCAGCGCCTTCGCCGAGACCCTCGAGCGCGTCTGCGTCGAGACCGTCGAGGAGGGCAAGATGACCAAGGATCTCGCCCTGCTGATCAGCAAGGACGCACCGTGGCTGACCACCCAGGACTTCCTGGCTGCCATCGACGAGAACCTGCAGAAGGCGATGAAGGCCTAGTCTTCACGTACTCCGAACGGGCGAGGAAGGGATGCGCATGACGTCCCCTTCCTCGCCCGTTTCCGTGTCACCAACTTTTGCCGGGCGGCGGATGACGATCCTCACCGTCATCCTGGCGGCGCTCAATGCGTATGCGCCCACCTCCATGGATATCTACCTGCCGGCCTTCCCGCAGATCGCCGAGGAGCTCAACGCGACCACCGCGCAGGTAGCGCTCACCCTCGCGGTGAATCTCATCGGCATCGTGATCGGCCAGTTGCTCTTCGGCCCGATGACCGACTCACTCGGACGACGCCGCATCGTCATCGTGACGACGGCGATCGCGGCCTTCGCGAGTCTCGGTGTTGCCCTCTCGCCGACGATCGGAATCCTGCTGGCGATGCGATTCGTCCAGGGGCTTGCAGGCGGTGCAGGGATCGCGATCGCACGCGCGATCGCTGCCGATGTCACCTCGGGAAAGGCAGCGGCACGGCTGTTCTCGATCTTCATCAGCCTCACGGTCACGGCGACGATCGCGGCCCCGATCATCGGCGGAATTCTCCTCGCTCTGACGGGCACCTGGCGGTCCGGCTTCGTGTTCCTCTTCGCGGTCGATCTCATACTCGCCATCGCGATCGCGATCTACATTCCGGAGACGCACCCCGCAACTGCGCGCACCGTCGGCGGACTCTCGTCGGCGGGCCGTTCGTATCTCACGCTCCTGCGCGACCGCGTCTTCATGGGCTACGCCATCACGCTCGTACTCGCGTTCGCGTCCCTGTATGCCTACCTGGCCGAATCGGCCTTCGTCCTGCAGTCGCAGTTCGGCATGACGGCCGGCGAGTACACGATCGTGCTGGCGGTGAATTCCGCCGGGCTGATGATCATCGGATTCCTCAATGCTCGTCTGGTGCGCCGCTGGCAGGTGCGCGGCCTGCTGATCCTCGGGCTGGTCATCGCGGTGCTTGCCGGCGCGGTGCTGGTCGGCTCTGTCCTCGTGTTCGAGCGACATCTGCTGCCCATCCTCATCGGCATGTTCATCATCGTGGCGACTCGAGGCATCGTCACTCCCAATGCCACGGTGCTAGGCGTGGAGAGATCGCACACCCGAGGTGCGGCCGGTGCGGTCCTCGGCGCCGGTACGTTCTTCGGCGGGATCCTCATCACGCCTTTCCTCGGCCTCACCCCCGGTGACCCGGCGATCTCCATGACGGTGTGCATGGCCGTCGCCGCGCTGCTCGCTCTCGTGGTGGGCGTCACGATGACCAGGTCACGGGGCGAAATTCCCACGATCTAGAGCACGTCGCCGCGATCAGAGATCCGGGCCTCCGTATTGTTGAGGCGACATGGACCTCCTCCGCAGTTTCCTGATCGTGCTGATCTTCATCCTGATCGGCGGATTCTTCGCTGCCGCCGAACTCGCACTGGTCTCGCTGCGCGATGGCCAGGTGCAGCGCCTCGCCACGCGCGGCCGTCGAGGTCGACGTCTGGCCATCGTCGCGGCGAACCCGAACAGGTTCCTCGCTGCCGGCCAGGTAGGCGTCACGCTCGCCGGCTTCATCTCCGCGGGATTCGGCGGCGCAGAGATCGCCCCGATGATCGCGCCTGTCCTGGTCGGCTGGGGCATGTCCGAAACGTGGGCGGCCACCGTGAGCTTCATCGCCGTGACGGTCGTGATCGCCTACCTCTCCCTGGTGCTCGGCGAGCTCGTGCCCAAGCGCCTGGCCTTGCAGCGGGTGGAGTCAGTGGCGATGGCGAGCGCGGGCACGATTGACGTGATCGCGAAGATCTTCCGGCCGTTCATCGCACTTCTCTCCGTGTCGACGAACGCGATCATGCGAGTGTTCGGCGGTGATCCGCATGCGGCGAAGGAGCAGATCAGCGGCGAGGAGCTCCGTGATCTCGTCGCTGCGCACGAGGATCTCTCGGTCGAGGAGCGCGAGCTCATCGATGACGTCTTCGCTGCGGGTGACCGTGAGCTGCGCGAGGTCATGATCCCTCGTACCGAGGTCGAGTTCCTCGATGCGGCCATGCCGATCTTCAAGGCCGTCAAGGCCGTGGTCGACCAGCCTCACTCGCGTTATCCCGTCATCCGTGACTCGATGGATGACGTGGTCGGCTTCGTGCACGTGCGCGACATCCTGGCCCCGGATCTCGCCGAGCGTTCCATTCGGGTGGGGGAGCTCGTGCGCCCGATGACTGCCTTCCCCGGAACCAAGGGAGTGCTGAGCACCCTGACGGAGATGCGCCGACTTCGTCAGCACATGGCGATTGTCGAGGACGAGTACGGCGGAACCGCGGGCGTGGTCACCTTGGAAGATCTCGTCGAGGAGCTCATCGGCGACATCAAGGACGAGTACGACGTCGTGCAGCGCCCCGAGGCCGCGCGATCGTTCGGCGTGATCCATGTTGACGGCCTGCTCAATATCGAGGACTTCGCTGAGGAGACGGGCATCACCTTGCCGGAGGGCCCGTACGAGACCGTTGCGGGTTTCGTTGTCTCGCTGCTCGGCGATGTGCCGGAGGTCGGCAACGAGGTGACCGCAGGTGCGCACCGATTCGAGGTGACCGAGCTCGACGGGCGGCGCATCGCCCGCGTGCGCGTGACCCCGGTGCCGGTGGCCTCCGCGCAGGAGAGCCTGACGGATGAGGCCGGCAGCGCTTTGCCACAATAGGCACATGTCACCGCGCCCCCGCGTTCTCTCCGGAATCCAGCCCACGGCCGATTCCCTCCAGCTCGGCAATTACCTGGGGGCCCTGCGTCACTGGGTCGACCTGCAGGATTCCCACGACGCGTACTACTGCGTGGTCGATCAGCATGCGATCACTGTCGAGCATGATCCTGCGCTGCTGCGCCACCGCACCCTGCTGACCTTCGCGCAGCTGCTCGCCATCGGACTCGACCCTGAGAAGTCGACGATCTTCGTGCAGAGTCACGTGCCCGAGCACAGTCAGCTGGCCTGGGTAATGGAGTGCCAGACCGGCTTCGGCGAGGCCGGCCGGATGACCCAGTTCAAGGACAAGTCGCAGAAGGACGGCGCCGCGCGGGCCACGGTCGGTCTCTACACCTACCCGATCCTTCAGGCGGCCGACATCCTGCTCTACGAGGCGAACCTGGTTCCCGTCGGCGAGGATCAGCGCCAGCATCTCGAGCTCACGCGTGATCTCGCCCAGCGATTCAATACGCGCTTCGGCAAGACGCTCACCATCCCCGAGGCGATGATCGTCAAGGAGACCGCGAAGATCGTCGACCTCCAGGATCCGACGTCGAAGATGAGCAAGTCGAGTCCGAACGGCTGTGCCTTCCTGCTCGATGAGGATGCGCCGCTGACCAAGAAGTTCAAGAGCGCCGTGACCGACTCGGGCCGAGAGATCATCTTCGATCCCGAGAACAAGCCGGGCGTCTCGAATCTGCTCACCATCCAGACCGCCCTGACCGGTACGCCGATCGATTCCCTGGTCGCGTCATACGAGGGCAAGGGATACGGCGATCTCAAGGGAGACACTGCGGCGATCGTGCTCGATCTCGTGCAGCCGATCCGCGCCCGCGTTAATGAGCTCATGTCCGATCAGGAGCAGTTGCGGCATCTGATGGGCATCGGTGCGCGCAAGGCGCGAGCTACCGCGCGAGAGACCCTCGCTCGCGTGTACGAGGGAATTGGCTTCGTCGCGATCGACGAGTCCTAGCCGCGGTATCGACATGAGCGGCATGACCCTTGGGGTCGCGATAGAGATCCCCGAGCCCTTCGGCTCGGCAATAGACGCGGCCCGCCTGAACTACGAGCCGAGCATGGGCCGTATGCCTGCCCACATCACCTTGCTGCCGCCGGTCGACGTCGACTCCGACGTGCTGCCCGGCGTGATCGAGCACCTGTCAGCGGTGGCTGAGCGGCTCTCGCCCTTCGAGGTCGAGCTGCATGGCACGGGCACGTTTCAGCCGGTCTCGCCGGTGGTCTTCATCGCGCTGTCGCGCGGAATCTCGTCGTGCGAGAGCGCCGAGGCCCGGGTGCGCACCGGCCTGCTGGCCGTGGACTCGCGATTCCCGTACCACCCGCACGTGACCTTGGCCCATGACGTCAGCGATGCGCTGCTCGCGCGTGCCTTCGATGACTTCACGGATTTCCGTGCGCGCTTCACCGTCGAGCAGATGCACCTCTTCAGCCTGCGCGACGACGGATGGCATCCGCTCCAGGGCTTCGACTTCGCCGGCTAGATCACGCTGTACGGCGACTTGCGGGATTTCCGGCGCAGCCAGGCCCACAGCAGCACGCCGGCCACGACGAGGCCGATCAGCGCGTACCAGACAGCCGGCGGCCAGCTGGTGCGCGAGACGTCGGGGACAGCGATGGCCGCGGTGGCCGGTGGTCCGCTCGGCATGAGCTCCGCCGCACGGCTCTCGGTGACCGCAGCGCTCACTGCAGGAGAGGCCGTGGTGCCGGCCACCTCGAGCGTGCCGACCGGGGTGACCTTGTCGTGGTTCTTGAAGCCCCACGTCAGTGCGGCGGCAGCTGCCTGGGCACTGCTCGACTTGATGCCCATGAGGGCGACGACCAGCGTGCGGCCCTTGCGGGTAGCCGCACCGACGAATGTGCGACCGGCCTCGGTGGTGAAGCCCGTCTTGACTCCGATGCAGCCCTTGTAGCCGCCGAGGAGAAGCCGATTCGTGGTGTAGATCGGATGCGTTCCGCCGCCCTCGCTCGGGAAGGGGGCCTTCTTGCGGGCCACGATGCGCGAGAAGTCCGAGCGCTCCAGGCCGGCTCGGGCAATGAGCGCGAGGTCGAATGCGCTCGAGACCTGGCCCTTCTCGTCGAGACCGTTGGGCGTCTTCGCCACGGTGTCGAGGGCGCCGATGGATGCCGCGACCTCGTTCATCTGGGCCACGGTCTCCGCGACACCCCCGTTGGCGTGAGCGAGTGCACGCGCTGCATCGTTACCGCTGGGAAGCATCATCCCGTTGAACAGCTGCTTCACGGTGTACGTGACGCCGGGCTTAACTCCTGCCATGGCCGTGCCGGAGACGACATCGGACTCTCGCCCCACGTAGGTCGAGGTCATGTCGAGACGAGGCAGCAGGGTGAGCGCCGTGAGCATCTTCAGGGTGCTCGCCGGGGCCCTGAGCTTGTGGGCTCCCTTGCTCGCCAGGATCTCGCCCGTGGTGGCATCGGCCAGCACCCAGCTGCTCGCCCAGATATCCGGGAGGGGCTTGGCTCCGGGGCCGAGATTGACCTGACGTCCCTTGAGGGCGAGCTGCTCGCCGCCGACAACCTGGGAGGTCGAGATCGGCTCGGTGGACTCCTCGGCCAGTGCGGGGGAGGCGGCGGTGACCACTGCGCACAGGAGGGCAGCCACGGCTGTCAGACGCTGAACACGAGCCATGATCAAGGAGTCTAGGCTGCCCGCGCCCCGCGGGCCCTGATCCCGGTGCCGGCGGTATTCGGATGTCCATATACGTGTGACGTACCTCCTACGCCGGCAGGCTGCAGCCCCCTCAGGAGGCCCCTAGGATTCGGTTGTTCGAGAGTCAGCACGCCCTGTGGAAGGAATTCCGAGAATGGCCACTGTCACAAGTCCCGCTTCCAGCCAGGGTTCACCTGACCGTCGAGCCCAGATCGGGGTGCGGACCCTGCGCACCGACAAGTGGTGGCTGATGCCGCTGGTGATGGTCATCATCTTCCTGAGCTTCATCGCCTACTCCACCTGGCGCGCCTTCGAGAACGCCTACTACTTCGCCGAGCCGCTGATCTCGCCGTTCTACTCGCCCTGCCTCATGTCGACCTGCCCGGAGCAGGCCACCCTGTTCGGCTGGACCCCCTTCGGCGCCTGGACCATCTTCGGCATGGCGATCTCGCCCGCGCTGTTCATCCTGATCTTCCCGCTGGGCTTCCGCTTCACCTGCTACTACTACCGCAAGACCTACTACCGCTCCTTCTGGCAGTCACCGCCGGCCTGCGCCGTGGCCGAGCCGCACAAGAAGTACACGGGCGAGACCCGCTTCCCGCTGATCTTCCAGAACAGCCACCGCTACTTCTTCTACGCCGGTCTCGTGCTGAACGTGATCCTGACCTGGGATGCCATCCTCGCCTTCCGCAACTCCGAGGGTGCCTGGGGCCACGTGAGCATCGGCACCCTGGTGCTCGTCGCCAACGCCACCCTGCTGTGGCTGTACTCGCTCTCCTGCCACTCCTGCCGTCATGCAATGGGCGGTCGCCTGAAGCACTTCTCCAAGCATCCCGTGCGTTACAAGACCTGGACCTTCGTGTCCAAGCTCAACGTCAACCACGGCAAGTTCGCGATGATCTCGCTCTTCGGCGTCGCGCTCACCGACCTCTACGTCCGCGAGGTCGCAGTCGGCACCATCACCAACTTCTACTTCTTCTAAGCCGAGGGATCACATGTCTGACATCGAGCGTTATTCATTCGACGTCGTCGTCATTGGCGCCGGCGGAGCAGGTCTTCGTGCAGCCATCGCGGCTCGCGAGGAAGGCAAGACCGTTGCCGTGCTGAGCAAGTCGCTCTTCGGCAAGGCGCATACCGTCATGGCCGAGGGTGGCATCGCTGCCTCCATGGCCAACGTCAACAAGAACGACGGCTGGAACGTGCACTTCCGCGACACCATGCGCGGCGGCAAGTTCCTGAACCAGTACCGCATGGCCGAGCTGCACGCGAAGGAAGCACCCGAGCGCGTCTGGGAGCTCGAGACCTACGGCGCCCTGTTCGATCGCACCCCCGACGGCAAGATCAGCCAGCGCAACTTCGGCGGGCACGAGTACCCGCGTCTCGCCCACGTCGGTGACCGCACGGGCCTGGAGATGATCCGCACCCTGCAGCAGAAGATCGTCCAGTTGCAGCAGAAGGACAAGAAGGAGCTCGGCGACTACGAGGCCGGCATCCGCGTGTTCGCCGAGTGCTCCGTCACCGAGCTGTTCATGCATGGCGAGGGCGACGATCGTCGTGCCGCCGGAGTGCTGGCCTACTGGCGCCCGTCGGGCCAGTTCGTCGCCATCGACTCGCCTGCAGTCGTGATCGCGACCGGCGGCATCGGCAAGTCCTTCAAGGTCACCTCGAACTCCATGTTGATGAGCGAGCCGCCGATGAGCATGGCCATCGCGTGGCCGTCGCCGGTGTACTCCCACGAGTTCGAGGTGGGTTGTTATTATGATTATCGCTTATGACTATTATTATATAACTATTACATTATCATTAATACGAATACTACTATCACGACTAGTGTTAGATTACGTTAGATTAGGATATTGCTATTACTGCTATTGTTATTATGTTAGTACTGTATTATTATTG
>JBJSWO010000133.1:0-8093 GCA_046085905.1 Actinomycetes bacterium
GCGATCTACCAGGCGCGTTTCAACAAGTACATCACCCACCGCGGCATCAAGGATGCCTCCGATCAGAAGGTCTGGGCCTTCCTCGGCGACGGAGAGACCGATGAGGTCGATGCCGTGGGCGCGATCGGCCTGGCCGCTCGCGAGGAGCTCGACAATCTCGTGTTCGTCGTCAACTGCAACCTGCAGCGTCTCGACGGTCCGGTGCGCGGCAACGGCAAGATCATCCAGGAACTCGAGAGCCTGTTCCGCGGTGCCGGCTGGAATGTCATCAAGGTGATCTGGGGCCGTCGCTGGGATGAGCTGCTGGCTGCCGACCGCGATGGCGCTCTCGTCAATCTCATGAACTCCACGCCCGACGGCGACTTCCAGACCTACAAGTCCGAGAGTGGCGCCTTCGTGCGCGAGAACTTCTTCGGTCGTGATCCGCGCACCGCCAAGCTGGTCGAGGGCTGGAGCGACGAGGAGATCTGGTCCCTGCGTCGCGGCGGCCACGATTACCGCAAGCTCTACGCGGCCTACGAGGCAGCGAATGCGACCAAGGGCCAGCCGACCGTGATCCTGGCGCACACGATCAAGGGCTGGACTCTCGGCTCGCACTTCGAGGGTCGCAATTCCACGCACCAGATGAAGAAGCTCTCGCTCGACGATCTCAAGGACTTCCGCGATCTCATGGAGATCCCGATCCCTGACTCGCAGCTCGATCCGTACCTGCCGCCGTACTTCCATCCCGGCCCCGACAGCGATGTCATGCACTACGTCAACGAGACCCGCAGCAAGCTCGGTGGGTCGGTTCCCACTCGTCGCAATACGGCCAAGGCACTGACCCTTCCGGGCGATGCGACCTACGACGTTGTGCGCCGCGGCTCGGGCAAGCAGTCGGTGGCGACCACCATGGCGTTCGTCCGCCTGCTCAAGGACTTGATGAAGGACGAGCACATCGGCCATCGGTTCGTCCCGATCATTCCCGACGAGGCGCGCACCTTCGGCATGGACGCCATGTTCCCGACCGCCAAGATCTACTCACCTCACGGTCAGCAGTACATCTCGGTCGACCGCGAGCTGATGCTGTCGTACAAGGAGTCCGAGACCGGCCAGATCCTGCACGAGGGAATCAACGAGGCCGGCTCGGTAGCGTCATTCACCGCAGCGGGTACGTCGTACTCCACGCATGGCGAAGCAGTCATTCCGATCTACATCTTCTACTCGATGTTCGGGTTCCAGCGCACGGGCGATGCCTTCTGGGCGGCCATGGATCAGATGGCTCGCGGTTTCGTGCTCGGTGCCACCGCGGGTCGCACCACGCTCAACGGTGAGGGCCTCCAGCATGAGGACGGTCACTCGCTTCTGCTCGCGGCAACGAACCCGGCCGTGGTCGCGTACGACCCGGCCTTCGGCTACGAGCTCGGCCACATCGTCAAGGACGGCCTGCGCCGCATGTACGGCGAGTCGCCTGAGGACATCTACTACTACCTGACCGTCTACAACGAGCCGTACCCGCAGCCGGCCGAGCCGGAGAACGTCGATGTCGACGGCATCCTGCGCGGCATGCACCTGGTCAGCGAGTCGCATGGCGATGGGCCGCATGTGCAGTTGCTCGCCAGCGGCGTCGGCGTGAACTGGGCACTGAAGGCGCAAGAGCTCCTCCGCGATCAGTGGGGCGTGTTCGCCGATGTCTGGTCCGTGACCTCGTGGAATGAGCTGCGTCGTGACGGCCTGGCCGCAGATCGCTTCAATTTCCTGAATCCCGATGCCGAGCAGCGCGTTCCCTACGTGACGCAGCGTCTGCAGGGCAGGCCGGGGCCGGTCATTGCCGTCTCCGACTGGATGCGCGCGGTGCAGGATCAGATCCGCGAATGGGTTCCGCAGGAATTCGTCTCACTTGGCACCGATGGCTGGGGAATGTCCGACACTCGCGGCGCCCTGCGTCGTCACTTCCTCGTCGATGGCGAGTCGATCACGGTGCAGGCCCTGACCATGCTCGCCAAGCAGGGTCAGTTCGATCGTGGGCGACTGCGCGAGGCTGTTGATCGCTACTCGCTCGACGATCCGTCAGCAGCGGATGCGGGCAACACCGAGGGCTCCGGCTGATCATGAGCCCCGATCCGAAGAGATTCCTCGGTTACCTCGAGGCCGAGCGCAATGCAGTGCTTCTGTATCGCGCCCTGGCCGAGACCACCGACGGCGATCGTCGCGAGGCACTCCTCGAGCTTGCCGAGATCGAGGAGCACCACGCCGCGCACTGGATCGAGAAGCTCCAGGAGTACGGCATCCCCGTGCCCCCGGCACCCCTTGATCTTGATCCCAATGACGCGGGCCTGCTCGCGCGTGCTCGCGCCGCGGGGCTCGACGGCGTGCTCCAGACTCTCGAGGAGGTCGAGGGCGCCGCATCGGGCATGTATGACGAGGAGCCCGAGGCGCCTCTCGGCATGAGCGACGACGAGCGCTCGCATGCCGAGGCACTTCGCCTGATGCGCGAGGATCCCTCCGGTCTGATGCTGCAAGGCCGTGCGCCGCACCGAGTTCTTCGCCCCGGTGACGGCGAGAAGTGGCACCGCACTGATCGCTCCGGCTCGATCCGCGCCGCGGTCTTCGGCATCAGCGACGGGCTCGTGTCGAATACCGCACTGGTCATGGGCTTCGCCGGTGCCGACACCGCGAACAGCACCGTGCTCTTCGCGGGCCTGGCCGGCCTCTTCGCCGGTGCCTTCTCGATGGCCGCCGGCGAATACGTCAGCGTTGCCAGCCAGCGCGATCTCTTCCGTCGCGAGATCGAGATGGAGGCCTCCGAGCTGCGCGACAAGCCCGAGGAGGAGCAGAAGGAACTCGAGCTGATCTACCGGGCCAAGGGCATCTCGCGCGAGGTTGCCGCTCAGACCGCCGCGCAGATCATGACCGATCCGAAGATGGCGCTCGAGACCCTTGCGCGCGAGGAGCTCGGCCTCGACCCCGATGAACTGGGCTCGCCGATCAAGGTCGCGATCTCCAGCTTCGTCTCGTTCGCCGTGGGCGCGTCCTTCGTAGTTCTCCCCTACTTCTTCCTGACCGGCACCGCAGCACTCATCGCGGCCATTTGCCTGTCACTGCTCGCCATGATCATCGTCGGAGCGACCGTCGGCAGGCTGTCCGGTCGCAATGTCTTCTTCTCCGTCGGCCGGCAGCTGATGTGGGGCGTGGGCGCCGCAGCGGTCACCTTCGCGATCGGCAGGATCGTCAGTGCCGTGACCGGCGCATCCATCGGCTGACCGTGACCGCATCCGGCGATCGTCGACTCTCGCTCGCGGCGGGAGCCCTGACGACCGCGGCAACCATGCGCATGGAGGATTCCCTCCCCTGGTATCGCGAGCTGGGCGCACAGGAGCGCACCTGGGTGGCGTCCGTGGCCCAGGCGGGCATCAACGCCTTCATCGAATGGCACAGCGCGCAGGGCTCGAACCGGGCACTGACCGCCGATGTCTTCGGCGCCGCACCGCGTGAGCTCGCTCGCGTGATCTCGCTGGAGCAGACAGTCGACCTCGTACGCACCACCATCGAGGTGGTCGAGGCCGGCATTGACGATCTTGCCGAGGAGAAGGATCGACCGCGTTTGCGTGAGTCGATCCTGCGCTACTCGCGCGAGATCGCGTTCTCCGCGGCCGAGGTGTATGCCCGCGCCGCCGAGGCCCGCGGCGCATGGGACGCCCGACTCGAGTCGCTCGTCGTCGACGCCCTGCTGCGCGACGAACTCGACGAATCAGTGCTCGGCCGCGTCAACGCCCTCGGGTGGACAAGCAGCACCTCGCTGATGGTGCTCGCCGGCGCGGCCCCCGTCGGGCATCCCGAGGCATCGCTCGACGTCCTGCGTCGCGCTGCGCTGCATCACGATGTCGAACTGCTGACCGGCATCCATGGCACCACCTTGCTCGCGATCGCCGGTGGGGTCTCTGACGCTGATCGCACCGCACGCCTCCTGTCTCCGCACTTCGGTCCCGGGCCAGTGGTGCGCAGTCACGTCATCACCGGCTTCCTCTCCCTGCCCGAGCAGGCTCGCGAGACCCTGAGCGGACTTCGGGCCGTGCCGGGGTGGCCCTCGGCGCCGCGCAATGTGTCGGCCGATGAGCTACTGCCCGAGCGTGCCCTCCTCGGGGATGCCAGCGCGATCCGGCATCTCATCGAGTCCGCCTACCTGCCGTTGGTCGGTGATCAGGCCCTGCTCACCACGGCCGCCGCTTATCTGGAGGCGTCCCCCTCACTGGAGGCCACCGCCCGCACCCTGGTCGTCCACCCCAATACCGTCCGGTACCGGTTGCGCCGGATTGCCGAGATCACGGGGTACTCACCGATGGAAGCCCGCGGGGCCTTTGCCCTGCGCTTGTCGCTGACCCTGGGAAGGCTTATCACCTTGTAGGATTCCTACAAATGTAAGCGCTCGACATTGGCTCGATCGGCAGCGCGATCCCCGCTGCGTTCACGGAAGGCTATGAACGTGCTCGTAGTCGTAGCGCCCGGACAGGGCTCCCAGACCCCAGGTTTCCTCGCCCCATGGCTCGACGTCCCGGGGGTGAAGGACCGCCTCGAATGGCTCAGTGCCGTCGCCGGCATCGACCTTGTCGCCCACGGCACCACCTCCGATGCCGACACCATCCGCGACACCGCCATCGCGCAGCCGCTCATCGTGGGTGCCGGCCTGGTCACGATGCTCAGCCTCTTCCCCCACCCGTCGGCGGCCTTCTCGCAGATCGGCGCGGGTGCCGGGCACTCCGTCGGCGAGATCACCGCGTCTGTCGGCGCGGGCGTGCTGTCAGCCGAGCAGGCCATGGTCTTCGTGCGCGAGCGCGGCAAGGGCATGGCCGCCGCCGCGGCTGTCACCGCCACCGGCATGAGTGCCGTACTCGGCGGCGATGCCGATGTCGTGGTCGCCCAGGCCGAGAAGCACGGCCTCACCCCCGCGAATATGAACGGCGCCGGGCAGATCGTCGTCGCGGGCACCATGGAGCAGCTCGCGGCCTTCGCCACCGATGCACCCGAGGGTTCGCGTGTGCGCCCCCTCGAGGTTGCGGGCGCCTTCCACACCCACCACATGGCCCCGGCCGTGGCCACCCTCGGCGGTTACGCACGCTCGATCTCCACTCATGACCCGCGCGTGAAGCTCATCAGCAACGCCGACGGCCAGATCGTGCACGATGGCCGTGAGGTGCTCCGCCGCCTGGTCACCCAGGTGAGCAATCCCGTCCGCTGGGATCTCTGCATGCAGACCATGTCCGATCTCGGCGTCACCGCCGTCATCGAGATCCCGCCGGCCGGCGCGCTGACCGGGCTCATTAAGCGAGCGCTTCCCGGAGTCGAGACTCTCGCGCTGAAGAGCCCCGATGATCTCGACGCCGCCTGGGCGATTATCGAGACCCACGGTCGTAAGTCAAGCCTGGATTCCAGCCCGACCTGGCGCCTGCTCATCGCGCCGGCCAAGGGCACCTTCCGCATGCTGTCGCAGGCGCAGCCAGGCGATGCACTCGTCGCGGGCGAGTCCGTGGGCTCCGTCGACACTCTTCGCGAGAGCCACGAGGTGCTTGCACCGCATGGCGGAACCGTGGTCGAGTGGCTCGTGCACGACGGTGATCTTGTCTCCCCCGGCCAGCCCATCGTGCGACTTCACCCCGAGGCTCAGGAGGCCATGGCGTGACGGCCACGATCACGCCGGCAACAGGTGCCGCGTATGCGCGCATCATGTCGGTGGGCGGCTATCGCCCGAGCCGCATCGTCACCAATGACGAGGTGTGCAAGCACATCGATTCCTCCGATGAGTGGATTCGCGAACGTTCGGGCATCATCGAGCGTCGTTACGCCGCCGATGACGAGACCGTCGTCGACATGGCCACCGCTGCCGCCACCAAGGCCATCGAGCGCTCAGGCATTGACCCCTCCGAGGTCGGTCTCGTGCTCGTCGCCTCGGTGACTCATCCGTATCCCACCCCGTCGGCAGCAGCCGAGGTGGCCTTCCGCATCGGCGCGATCGGCGCAGCGGCCACCGACATCTCGTCGGCGTGCGCGGGCTTCTGCTACGGCATCGCCCTCGCCGACTCAGTCGTACGCGGTGGCGCTGCCACGTACGTCGTCGTCATCGGTGTCGAGAAGCTCTCCGACTGGACAGACTTCTCCGATCGCAGCACCGCGTTCATCTTCGCCGACGGCGCGGGCGCCGTGGTGATCGGTCCGTCTGACGTGCCGGCGATCGGCCCGGTCGTCTGGGGCTCCGACGGCGAGCAGCGCGATGCCATCAACATGACCCAGTCGCTCGTCGAGTACCGCGATGAGCCCGGCCCGATCTTCCCCGCGCTCACGATGCAGGGTCAGCAGGTATTCCGCTGGGCAGTGGGTGACATGGCGAAGACCGCACAGCGGGCACTCGATGTCGCGCATGTGGCTGCTGAAGATCTCGACGCGTTCATCCCGCATCAGGCGAACATGCGCATCACCGATGCCATGATTCGCGCACTCAAGCTTCCGGCGCATGTGCCTGTCGCACGCGACATCGCGTACACCGGAAATACGTCCGCCGCCTCGATTCCGCTGGCCATGGAGCGCATGCTCGATGACCACGAGGTCGAGCATGGCGGCACGGCATTGCTGATCGGCTTTGGAGCGGGCCTCGTGTTCGCCTCGCAGGTCGTCACGCTGCCGTAGTTCCACCGCACTACCCGCAGTTACCCACCCATGAATGGAAGGAAGAACATGAGCGAGGACATCCTGAGCGGCCTGGCAGTTATCGTGAACGAGGTCGCCGGTGTTCCGGTTGCTGACGTTCAGGCCGACAAGTCATTTGTCGACGATCTTGATATCGACTCCCTGTCGATGGTCGAGGTCGTCATGGCCGCCGAGGACAAGTGGGGCGTGAAGATCCCCGACAGCGAGGTCAAGAACCTCAAGACTGTCGGCGACGCCGTCACCTACATCTCGGCAAACCTCTAGGACTCATTCGCGGTGGGGCAGGCAACTGCCCCACCGACGTCCTGGTCGCAACCGCTTCACCGCACCAGAGCACCGCTACTGACTCACACGCACCCACGCACTGCTCTACAGGCAGACACGCACTGCACAGGAGACACACATGACTGGTCAGGTCGTCATCACAGGCCTCGGCATGACAACGCCCGTCGGCGGCGACGTCGAGACGAGCTGGCGCAATGTGCTCGCCGGCAAGCCGGGCATCGTCACCATCGATGAGCCCTGGGCCGAGATCCAGCCGGCACGCATCGCCGGCATCATGGCCGTCGATCCGGCCGAGGTGCTCGATCGCGTAGAGGCGCGCAAGCTCGACCGCGCGCAGCAGGCCGCACTCGTGGCCGCACGCGAGGCGTGGGCGATGGCCGGCGCTCCCGCAGTCGACCCCGAGCGCCTGGGCGCCGTGATCTCCAGTGGCATGGGCGGCCTGACCTCCCTCATGTCGGCTTACGACACCCTGCTCGAGAAGGGCCCGTCGCGAGTCTCCCCCCACATGGTCACGCAGATCATGCCCAATGGCCCCGCGGCAGTCGTCGGCCTGGAGGTAGGCGCGAAGGCCGGCGTGCATGGGCTCGTCAGTGCCTGCGCCTCCGGCGCCGAGGCCGTCTCCTATGCCGCGCGCATGATCCAGACCGGTCGTGCTGACGTCGTCATCTGCGGCGGCACTGAGGCCGTCATCCACCCGATCACCATGGCCGGCTTCTCTGCCATGCGCGCGCTCTCGACCCGCAATGACGATCCCGCCGGAGCCTCGCGCCCCTACGACATCGATCGCGATGGCTTCGTGATGGGCGAGGGTGCCGGAGTGCTCGTGCTCGAGTCAGCAGAGTTCGCTGCCGCTCGGGGCGCGACCGTGCTGGGCATCTACGGCGGCTCGGGCCTGACCTCCGACGGTCACCACATCGCG
Organism: Actinomycetes bacterium; assembly: GCA_046085905.1. Taxonomy (GTDB): domain Bacteria; phylum Actinomycetota; class Actinomycetes; order S36-B12; family S36-B12; genus CAIKZY01. Next base: position 7,883 of record JBJSWO010000133.1, read on the forward strand.
CAGCCTGATCCCGAGGGCCTGGGTGCGGCGCGCGCCGTGCGCTTCGCGCTCGAGGATGCGGGGCTCACTGCTTCCGACATCGTGCACGTGAACGCGCACGCCACGTCCACCCCGCAGGGCGATATCGCCGAGTCCACCGCGATTCGCGCGGCACTGGGCGACCACACCGACAATGTCGTCATCACCGGCACGAAGTCGATGACAGGCCACC
>JBJSWO010000134.1:0-2910 GCA_046085905.1 Actinomycetes bacterium
GTCACCCTTCTCGACGGCCTGGTGCTCGCACGCAGTGCCTTCGAGTCGAGCATGAACTATCGCTCGGCCATGGTGATCGGAGTCGCCCGCCGGCTCGAGGGTGATGACGAGCTCGATGCCCTGAGGGTGATCACCGAGCACCTGATTCCGGGCCGCTGGCAGGAGATCCGCCACCCTGCCCCCAAAGAGCGAGCCGCGACGATCACTCTCGCGCTGAGCCTCGATGAATGCTCGGTCAAGATGCGCAGCGGCGGCCCCGACGACGTTCCCGCGGATCTCACCGATCCCGTGTACTCGCGGGTCTGGGCAGGCGAGGTTCCGATTCGCGAGTCCTTCGGCCACCCGGTCTCGGACGACCACAGCCACGCCGAGACCCCAGTGCCCCCGTATGTGCTCGACTGGAAGCGCTGACCGACTAGCGGTACGCCGCGATACCCGTAAGGGCCTCGCCGATCACCAGCGTGTGCATCTCGTTAGTGCCCTCATAGGTGTAGACCGATTCGAGATTGTTCATGTGCCGGATGATCGGGTACTCCAGGGTGATGCCGTTACCGCCGAGGATGTTGCGGCACTCGCGGGCGATCGCGAGTGACTCGCGCGCGTTGTTGAGCTTGCCGAGGCTGACCTGCTCGGGCTTGAGCAGGTGCTCGTCCTTGAGACGACCCAGGTGCAGTGCGAGCAGCATGCCCTTGCCTAGCTCAAGGGTCATGTCCGCGAGCTTCTTCTGAGTCAGCTGGTAGCCGGCAATCGGCTTGTCGAACTGAATTCGGTCGACCGAATAGGAGATTGCGGTCTCCAGGCAGTCGCGCGCAGCACCCAGGGTGCCGAAGGCGATTCCGAATCGAGCCTCGTTCAGGCACGACAGCGGACCCTTGAGGCCCTTGACGTTCGGCATCATCGCCGACTCCGGCAGCCGCACGTTCTGGAAGACGAGCTCGCTGGTCACCGAGGCACGGAGAGACATCTTCTTGTGGATGAGGTTGGCCGTGAATCCCGGGGTGTTGGTCGGCACGACGAAGCCGCGGATGCCATCGTCAGTCTGCGCCCAGACGACTGCGACATCGGCGACATTCCCGTTCGTGATCCACATCTTGGAGCCATTGAGGATCCAGTCGCTGCCATCGCGCTTGGCGTTCGTGATCATGCCCGAGGGGTTTGAGCCGAAGTCGGGCTCGGTCAGGCCGAAGCAGCCGATGGCCTCGCCGGCGGCCATGCGCGGGAGCCACTCCTGCTTCTGCTCCTCCGAGCCCCACGCGTATATCGCGTACATGGCCAGTGACCCCTGCACGCTCACCAGGGAGCGGATACCCGAGTCACCGGCCTCGAGTTCAAGGCAGGCCAGGCCATAGGCCACCGCCGAGGTGCCCGCGCAGCCGTAGCCCTCCAGGTGCATGCCCATGACACCGAGCTCACCGAGCTCCTTGGCGAGCTCACGCGCGGGGATGTCGCCGGTCTCGAACCAGTCTGCGATCTCCGGCTTGATGCGGTCGTCGACATAACTGCGCACGACATCGCGCATCATTCGCTCCTCCTCCGAGAGGAGGTGATCGATGGCGAAGAGACCGAAGGGTGACTGCTTGGCGATTGCCATGGGAACTCCTGGTGTCGGGTGGGACAAGGATAGCAGGATTGGATCCAATCCTGCTAGGAGGTGATCTGTGTCGTCAGAGCTCGGATCGAGTGGTCGCGATGGCCGTCGTGGGCATCCACGGCTGCCTCGGCATCACGGGCCCGCAGAGCCGCGAGGATGAGTCGGTGCTCCTCCTCGATCCGAGCCCGATTGGCCTCGCTGCGGAAATAGATGGCCCGATAGACGTCGGTGGCATCCCAGAGCTGATGCAGGAGCCGCACCAGCCGAGGACTCCTCGAGCGCTCGAAGATCGCGAAATGGAACGCCCGGTTGGCCAGGGTGAGCGAGGCCAGGTCACCCTGGCCCGAGGCTGTCTCGACCTCGGCCAAGAGCTCCCCGAGCCGGGCGAGGTCGTCTTCGGTCAGCGCCGGGACAGCGGCACGCAGTGCCTCGGCTTCAAGGATCGACCTGAGCCGGTAAACCTCCAGGAGGTCATCGGCGCTGAGTTCCATCACGAAGTAGCCGCGATGGGGGTGATAGTTCACCAGCCCCTCGCCCTCGAGGATCTTCAATGCCTCGCGCAGTGGCACGCGACTGACGCCATAACGCTGGGCCAGCGCCTCCTGCACGACCTGGCTGCCCGGCGCGAGCACGCCGTGCACGATGTCTGAGCGAAGCTCCCTGAGGACGTTCTCCTGCGCCGTGGGCGGCTTCTCGGAGATCATCCGCGATCCAGAAGTCGGAGCACCTGCTCGCGATCACGATCGACCGAAGGCGGCGCCAGGGTGTACTCGATCTCCGTCGCGCTCAGGTGCACCGGATTCGAGACCTGCCGACTGCCCGAGACATCGCGCACCGACTCGAGACCCAGCGAATCGGCAAGGGAGAAGGCCTGAGCTATGTCATTGATCGGGCCGCAGGGAACTCCGACCTCCGTGAGCATGGACTGCCAGTGATCGGCACCTTTCTCGCTGAGCGCTGCAGTGAGCAGACTCCCGAGCTCGGCGCGATTCTCGACGCGACGAGTATTCGTCGCGAAGCGCTCATCCTCGGCCAGAGCAGCGATGCCGAGCACCTGCACGAGCCGACGAAACTGAGCATCGTTGCCCACGGCGATGACCATTGGACGATCTGCCGTGCGGTATGACTCGTAGGGTGATATCGACGGGTGCGCATTGCCCATGAAGCCGGGCACCACCCCGGCACCCGCGTAAGCCGCGCTCTGATTGACCAGGCTCGACAACAAGGAGCCGAGCAGCGAGACCTCAATGAGCTGTCCCTCTCCCGTGCGATCGCGATGATGCAGGGCTGCCAGCACGGCGACGCTCAGGTGAAGTCCG
>JBJSWO010000135.1:0-5115 GCA_046085905.1 Actinomycetes bacterium
CCCGCGACCGGTGAAGTAGTCACTCTTCGCCAGGAAGGTGATGTGACGTGGAACGACGAGCGGGCAGAAGAAGGAGTCGGAGAACGACAGGTGGTTGCTCGCGATGATCGCCGCGCCCTCCGTCGGGAAGTTGTCCAGGCCCTCGACCCACGGACGCCACAGGATCTTCAGCCACGGACCGATGAGCACGTGCTTGAGGAAGAGGTACAGCATCAGGCAGACCGCCCGACTGTCGCGCGAGCAGACCCAAGCCTCGACTCGCACCTCTGCTGCCCGATCACGATGGCAGACTAGCGGGTAAGGCCGTGCCTGCGGCCAACTCGGAGGACCCATGAACCTGCTGCCTGATGCGGAGCCGTTCAGTCACGACGCCCCGGATGCGAGCGTGGGGGTCCTTGTCCTGCACGGCTTCACGGGCTCGCCGAGGTCGATGAAACCGTGGGGCCGCGAACTCGCCGCCCAGGGCTGGAGCGTGCGCGTTCCTCGACTGCCCGGTCACGGCACCCGCTGGCAGGACATGAACCTGACCACCTGGCACGACTGGTACGCCGAGGCCGACCGCGCACTCGCTGAGCTCACCGCGAGCTGCTCACGAGTCTTCGTGATGGGCCTGTCGATGGGCGGCTCGCTCACCCTGCGCCTGGCCGAGGAGCATGGTGATCGCATCGCCGGCATCGTCCTGGTGAACGCAGCCGTGCACTCCGAGCGTCCCGATCGCTACCTGCTGCCGTTCCTGCAGCGCTTCATCCCCGCCTTCCCCGGCATATCGAACGACATCCGCAAGCCCGGTGTCGATGAGGGCGCCTACTCGAAGATCCCGCTCAAGGCAGCTCACTCGCTCACGCAGCTGTGGTCGGCCATCAAGTCCGACATCGGCCGTGTCACCCAGCCCGTACTGCTCTTTCGCAGCTCGGTCGACCACGTGGTCGAGGCGAGCAATGCGCAGTGGATCCTCGACAACGTGAGCTCGGGCGACGTTACGTCGATCGAGCTGATCAACTCGTACCACGTCGCGACCCTCGACTACGACGCCGAATTCATCCACGAGCGCAGCATCGAGTTCGTGCGCCGCCTGAGCAGCTGACATGGCGCAGGAGCCCGAGCAGCCGGAGCGCGAGAATCCCGATCTCTCAGAGGCGCAGCAGAAGAGTGCGTGGGATGCCATCGTCGCCGATCTGTCCGGAACGATCGATATCGGAGATCTCGAGCCCACCCCCGATCCGTTCATTGACGAGCTGCTTGCCGAGGAGGGCGACTACGAGCCGCCGCATCCCCCGCCACTGAAGGCACCCGCCGATGCCGTCGCGCGGTTCGCCTGGGCGGGCGCACTGGGCGGTCCCGTGTTCGTGGTGATCTCGTACGTCATGGATCTCGGCGGATGGCTCGGCGCCGTGGGCGTGGTCGCCAGCATCGCCGGATTCGGAACCCTGGTCGCGAGGCTGCCGCATGAGCGCGATACCGACGACGACGGCGCGGTGGTCTAGCGAGCGCTGCGGCGCGCGATATCGGCTGCGCCGATGAGCCCGGCCTCGTTGCCGAGCGAGGCGACCCGGATCTCGGGCACCGGACGCAGGTCACCGCCGGGCATCTGCGCGGCAAGAGTGCGACGAGCAGGTGCCAGCAGGAGATCACCGGCCTCGGAGACACCGCCGCTGATGACGAACGCCGCGGGGTCGAGGACAGCGGTGAGATCGGCAAGACCCATGCCCAGCCACTCTCCGCAGATGCGAAAGGCCTCGATGGCGACCGGATCGCCGGCGATCGCGGCCTGGGTCACGTGCAGGCCCGCGACACCCTCCGGGGTTCCGTCGCCGAGTGATAGCAGCAGTGAAGCCTCGGCAGTGCGCTCGGCCGCGAGCTCGCGCGCCTGGCGCACGAGTGCGGTGCCGCTGCCGTACTGCTCCCAGCAGCCGAGTCGTCCGCATCCGCAGGGGCGCCCGCCGGGCACGACGGTGATGTGGCCGATCTCGGCGGCCCCGCCGGTCGCTCCGCGCAGCATGGTGCCGCCGACGATCACGCCGCCGCCGATGCCCGTGCCCACGGTGACGACAGTGAGGTCATCGACATCTGCACCCGCGCCGAAGACGAACTCTCCCCAGGCCGCAGCATTCGCGTCGTTCTCGGCGATGACGGTGACGCCGAGGTCAGCCTCGAGGATCGAGCGCACCTCGACTCGGGACCACTGGAGATTGGGTGCCCACAGCACTGTGGAGCGCGTGTTCTCGACCTGCCCGGCGATTCCGAGTCCGACTCCGACGACCGGCGCCGAGGACTCGGTGATCAGCTCGCGCACGACCTCGCCGATGACGGCGAGCACCGCCGCGGGGTCCTGAGCAGGGGTCGGGCGCCTGGCAGTGGTGAGCACGTGGCCGGCATCGTCGACCAGGCCGGCGAGGATTTTCGTCCCGCCGACGTCGACTCCGATGCTGTAGCTCACCGCCACAGCCTAGAACCCCTGACGTTCCACGGGAATCCAGGAGATCTGACGAGAGGGGCGAGCGGTCGTGGGCTCACTGCGCACGCCCTGCACCAGCGCGGTGCCCTTGCAGACGAGGCAGTCGGGGTGCTCACGCGGGTCGGAGTGATCCGCATGAGGCGCGAGCACCAGTTCGGAGGCCCAGTCGAAGAGCTGCTGGGCACCCGCGATCAGCGAGCCCAGGGTCATGCCGGAATCGGCCGTGCCGGGTGCCGCAGACGAGCCCGAATCAGCGGGCTCTCCTGCGGACGAGTCACCGGAGAACCACCACGGAGTTGCGCGGTCAGCCATTGCTCCTCCAGACGCTCGGGTCAGGTGCGAGTTCGATGCGCAGGCCTGAAGGTGACGCGACAGCTCTCGTGATCTCGCACCTGCGCAGGACTGACGGCAGGGTGCGCACTCGCGTGACTCCGTCGATCTCGATGATCACGCGGTCGTCTGCGCGGCCGAGCCGCAGTTCACCAGTCGCAGGCACGTGCACCGGCAGACTCCAGGCGAATCCGCTGCCGAGGGAGTCGATGCTCTCGACGGCACGCGAGGCGTGTGCCGCCCACGCGATCTCGCCCTTCGCGACTACGCGGATGCGCTCGACAACGGGAGCGCCCTGCCCGTCACGCATCGGGAGTTGTCGTACCGGCAGGTCGGCGAGGTGCTCGGCAATGCGCTCGGCCATGCGTCGTCGCGCGAGTGCCCAGCGCTTGGGCCAGGAGTCCTTGCTGCGCGGCACCTGGTTCACGTACACGAGATCGACGTGAGTGCCGTACAAGGAGGCAGTGACCAATGCGCCATCGATGGCGCGAATGCTGCGCTCCTCGGGAAGGCACACGAGTCGGATGCACGTATCGATGCTCTCGAGGCACGCGCGGATGCGCTGCAGCTCATCGCGCAGGTCGTTCAGTGGCGTGTCGAGATTCTCGCGCGCGATGGCCAACGCGGGTGTCATCAGCGAGCCGGCCAGGAGATCGAGGGTGTCGGCAGTCATCAGCAGGCGCGCCAGGGAGTCGAGCGGGCCCGCATCGACGATCACGAGATCAGCGTCATCCAGGGTGGCCGACTCGGCGATGGCGGCCAAGGCGAGGAAGTCATCGATGCCCGGCAGCATCGCGAGCTCCTCAGGCAGTACCTGCTCGGCGTCGCGCAGCACGAGTACGTCAGCGGCGAGAGCGCCCAGCCACTGCGAGGCCGCAGCACGCGCAGCCGAGGCCTCCTTGTAGTCCGAGAGATCGATCAGCTGGACGCTCGCCCCGTCGGCAACGGCCTGAAGCGCCGTCGCGCGAGCGATCGTGCTCGTGCCGGCGCCACCGGTGCCGCTAAGAAGGAGAAGTCGCACCGGACTCCACGCGCTTCTTCAGGCCCTTGAGGGCTGTCTCGACGATGACCTTCTCTGCCTTGCGCTTGAGCATGCCGATCATCGGGATCTTCACGTCGACGGCCAGGCGGTACTCGACGGTCGTGGTGCCGTTGCCGTTGTCGGTGAGCACGTAAGCGCCGTCCATCGCGGTGAGGACATCGGCCTTGGTGAGCTTCCAGGTGACCGTGTGGTCACCGTCCCAGTCGTACTCGAGCTCATAGGTGTCCTTGATCGGCCCCGACGCGAGCTGGAATCGAGCATCGGCCGGGCGTCGGTCGTCCTCGTAGATGCTCAGGATCTTCACCGAGGTGATGCCGTCACTCCAGTCGGGGTAGGCCACGAGATCGGCAATCACTTCCATCACCTGAGCCGGTGAGGCGTCGATCACGATGCTGGACTGCGTCTGCTCGGCCATGAGGGAAGGCTACCTGGTGAGGGGAATCAGCGGATCAGACCTCGAGCACGAACGGGGTGCCCGTGCCGTGGAAATGCCCGACGTTCAGGCACTCGGTGCGGCCGATCCGGAAACGGGGCTGCAGGGGCTGGTGCACGTGACCGAACAGCGCATACGCCGGCTGCACGCGATCGATGTACTCGCGCACGGCCATGCTGCCGATCTCGAATCGCCTGGCGATCACGTCATAGTTGAGCTCGGGCACCTTGGGCGGAACGTGGGTGAAGAGGATGTCGACCTCGCCCAAGGCCTCGATCTTGGCCGCGTACTCCTCCGGGGTCAGCTCGTACGGCGTGCGCATCGGGCTGATCAGGCCGCCTCCGACGAACCCGAGTCGAAGCCCATCGACCTCGACCATCTCGCCGTCGACGACCCGATGTCCTTCGCGCAAGAAGTCCGGCCACAGGCCGGGCACGTCGACATTGCCGTAGGTGAGCAGCGCCGGGGCCGGCATGGCCGCGAACAGCTCGGCGTACTGGGCCGCCACCATCCCCTCGAGCACTGCCCAGCGGTCACGCGGGTCGACGATCCCGCGCCGCGCCCAGGCGGCAGCGCTGAGCTCGCGGGCATCCTCGAAGCGCCCGGCCGTGCGGGCAGCGATGTAGGCCCGGGTGTGATCGGCCCCGAAGAGATCCGAATGGATGCCCCGTTCGGGGTTGTCGTAATCGAGGAAGAGGATGAGGTCACCGAGGCAGATGAAGAGGTCGGCGCCGTCGGCCGCCCGCGCCAGTTCCTCCGCGGCTCCGTGCACATCGCTGACGACATGGATCCGCATGGCCCCACAATGCCACGACCTTCTGCTGTGACGAGTTGTAGACCTTCTCGAAGACTCGC
>JBJSWO010000136.1:0-4935 GCA_046085905.1 Actinomycetes bacterium
GCTCGGTCTCGGCGACCTCGCCGGTGAGCAGGAGTCCGACGAGGAAGGCCGCGACCGCGGGCGAGAAGGAGACCAGTCCGGCGAGTCCCGCTGCCGCGACCGCCGCGCCGAACACGACCAGCAGCAACCCTGTGGGGTTGGAGCCGACGAATATTCGCGTTCCCCAGCTCTCGCTTCGGATGGCAATCACCAGCACGACGGCAACCACGGCCAGTGCTACCCCGGTATTGATGAGCCCGGTGGCCAGTCCAGTACCTGTGAGCACCACGGTGAGCACGGGCAGGTACGGCGCCATCACGAGGTCCTCCATGACGAGGATGCTCACGATCGGAGCGGTCTCGGGATTGCGTCGCCAGCGCAGGTCGCGCACGACCTGGGACACGATTCCGGAGGAGGAGATGTACGTGACGCCACCGAGAGCCAGCGCCCCCGCGAATCCCCAGCCGACCACGAGCGCCGCGACCGCACCCGGCAGGAAGTTGAGCACGAGATCGAGTGCCCCGGATCGGGACTGACTGCGTGCCGTGGCGACGATCTGTCGGCCGGAGTACTCGAGTCCGAGCAGAAGGAGCAGCAGGACGACACCGAGCTCGGCGATGGTGGGGATGAAGGTGCCCTCGGTATCGATGCCGATGATCCCACCCTCGCCGACGAGAAGGCCTCCGAGCAGGTAGAACGGAACCGAGGACATGCCGATGCGATGTGCCAGTCGGGTCAGGATCCCGAGGGCGAGGAGCAACAGCCCGAACTCGAGGAAGAGCCTCGGCAACTGCGGTTCCGCCATGCCTGCGATGACCGTCATGCCTGAATTCTCCTAGGTCGTGTTTCCTTGCTGTCTCCGTCGTGTGACAACCGCCGCCGGGTGCGGATGAGGTTCGGTCGCCCCCGAATTCACCCTCGATCCGTGAATGTGACCACCGTCACTCTATGCGGGAGTTCATGGGGGCGAACGCGGGGGTAAGTCCCCTTTGTCCCTGTTCCGCATGATGCTGTTACAGGCCCCCGAAGGTGACAGAATCCGGATTCTTGGGCACCGTAGGGGGATGCTCAGCCGGTTGCAGTCCGTCACGGTGGCGATGTTCACCCTCGGGGCCTTCGGCCTCGGCGCGGTGCTCGCTCCCGCTGCAGCGGCGGCCGAGCCCGACAGTGGCAGCACGTCGCTTGCGGCACCGGCTCCTGCCGACATTGCCGAAGCCGCGGCGCCACTGACCACACAGAAGGCCAGTGACTCGTCACGCTCATCGGTGCTCGAGCGCGAGCGCAACTATGCGCGAGGCCTCGGCCTGGCCAAGGATCGCTACGGCATTCGCCCCAGCCTCTATCGCGGCGGCTGGTACAGCGCCACGGCCGAGAAGCACCGCATCTGCATCGCCAAGCGCGAGAGTCATGGCAACTACAAGGCCGGCTCCGCGCGGAGCACCTATCAAGGCGCGTACCAGATGAGCCGTGGCTTGGCCCGTGGCGCCACCTGGATGATGCAGCCCTCCGTCAAGAAGCTCATGGGCAACGAGGGTGTCAAGATCCTGGCCAAGCTCCGCAAGACCCCGGTCGTGCAGTGGAATCGGTACTGGCAGGACAGAGCGTTCTTCACCATCTGGCGCGATGGACGAGGCAAGAGCCACTGGCATGGCCTGTGCTGGAAGTCACCTGCCCAGATCAAGGCCGAGAAGATCGCGCATGCAAAGGCCGTAGCCAAGGCGAAGGCACACGCGAAGGCGGTGGCGAAGGCCAAGGCCAAGGCTGCCGCGAAGAAGAAGGCTGCCGCGAAGAAGGCCGAAGCGAAGAAGAAGGCCTGGGCCAAGGCACACCCCAAGGCAGCGGCCAAGGCCGAAGCCAAGAAGAAGGCAGTCGCCAAGGCCAAGGCAGCGGCCAAGAAGAAGGCCGAGGCAAAGAAGAAAGCGGCCGCGAAGAAAAAGGCCGCGGCGAAGAAGAACTCGAAGCGCTAGTTACTGCTTCGGTGCTCCGACGCCGATCGACAGGATCGGCTTCATCGTCTCGGCGAAGAAGTCATTGCCCTTGTCGTCGACCACGATGAATGCCGGGAAGTCGACGACCTCGATTTTCCAGACGGCTTCCATGCCCAGTTCGGCGAAGTCGAGAACCTCGACCTTGGTGATGTTGTCCTGGGCAAGTCGTGCGGCCGGGCCGCCGATGCTGCCGAGATAGAAGCCGCCGTTCTCCTGGCAGGCCTTGGTGACGGCATTGCTGCGATTTCCCTTGGCCAGCATGACCATTGAGCCACCGGCCTTCTGGAACTGGTCGACATAGGTATCCATGCGACCCGCGGTGGTCGGGCCGAAGGAGCCGGAGGCGTAGCCCTCGGGGGTCTTGGCCGGGCCGGCGTAATAGACCGCGTGATCCTTGAAGTACTGCGGGATCTCCTCGCCGCGGTCGAGCATGGCCTTGACGCGCGCGTGAGCGAGATCGCGCGCGACGATCAGTGATCCGGTCAGCGAGACGCGGGTCTTCACCGGCAGCTTCGAGAGCGTGTTTCGGATGTCGTCCATCGGCTGATTGAGATCGATGGCCACGACATCGTCATCGAGATGGTCGTCGGTGATCTCGGGCAGGTAGTGAGCCGGCTCGGTCTCGAGCTGCTCGAGGAAGACGCCCTCGGTGGTGATCTTCGCGAGTGCCTGGCGGTCGGCCGAGCACGACACCGCGATCGCGACCGGGCATGAGGCGCCATGACGCGGCAGGCGAATGACGCGCACATCGTGGCAGAAGTACTTGCCACCGAATTGCGCCCCGATGCCGAACTCCTGGGTCATCTTCCAGATCTCGGCTTCCATCTCGAGATCGCGGTACGCGTGACCATCGGCATCGCCGTGCGCCGGCAGTGAGTCGAGGTAGCGAGCGCTCGCATACTTCGCGGTCTTCAGCGCGAACTCTGCGCTCGTACCGCCGACCACGACAGCAAGGTGGTACGGCGGGCATGCTGCAGTGCCGAGTGAACGAAGCTTCTCGTCGAGGAAGCGCGCGAAGCTCGTGGGGTTCAGCAGGGCCGCGGTCTCCTGGTACAGGTAGCTCTTGTTCGCACTGCCACCACCCTTGGCCATGAACAGGAACTCGTATGACGCTTCGTGGCCTTCGTGCGTGTTGGCGTACAGCTCGATCTGCGCGGGGAGGTTGGTGCCGGTGTTGCGCTCCTCCCACATGCTGATGGGCGAGAGCTGCGAGTAGCGCAGGTTGAGTTTCTGGTACGCATCGAAGATGCCGCGTGAGAGGTGCTCCTCATCCTGGCCGGTGGTCCAGACGTTCTGGCCGCGCTTGCCCATCACGATCGCGGTGCCGGTGTCCTGGCACATCGGCAGGATCCCGCCGGCGGCGATATTGGCGTTCTTCAGCAGGTCGAGCGCGACGAAGCGGTCATTGGCCGAGGCCTCGGGGTCCTTGAGGATCGTCGCCAGCTGGGCGAGGTGACCGGGGCGCAGCAGGTGCTGGATGTCGTGGATGGCCTCGTACGCGAGCAGGCGCAGGGCCTCGGGGCTCACCTGGAGGAAGGTGCGGCCGGCCGCCTCCACCGTCTCGACACCCTCGGAGGTGATCAAGCGGTACGTGGTCTGGTCGGGGCCCAGCGGAAGCATGTCGGAGTACGCGAAGTCAGTCACCCGGCAAGCGTAGGTCGGCCGAGGTCGGGCCGATAGCCCCGTCGGTGTTCAGTTGGTCACGGTGAGTCGACGAGCCAGAGCACGCCGTACGCGGGCAGGCGCAGGCTCTCGCCGGACAGCGTCACGGTGCTGCCCGTGACGAGGTCGCGAAGGCGGGTGGTGTCGAGGGGCCAGAGGGAGTCGGCGGCCAGCTCGCGAGCGCTCCCGGCCATGTTGAAGACCTGCACCACGGTGCCGCCCGGATGCCTGCGGCGCAGCACCAGAATCGCGGAGTCCGAGCCGTGGAAGATCTCCGGTGGCGTGGCCGCATGCAGGGGATCGCAGTCCTTACGCGCCTCGATGAGCTCGGTCAGCCCGCGCAGGAGTCGTCCGGAGTATTCCGAAGAGGTGCGTGCCGCCTTGGCCCGCGGCCAGTCCATCATCGGGCGATGCAGCCAGCGGTTGTCGGCAGCGTGCTCAGGTTCATCGACAAACGCGTAGTCATTGAGCAGGCCGATCTCGTCGCCCATGTAGATCAGCGGGATACCGCCGAAGCCCAGCACGATCGCATAGCCGCACAGCACCTTGTCGATGGCAAGGGTGAGCGCCGCTTGGTCGTGTGCCTCGAGCGCTGCCTCGATACCGGCCAGGCTCGCTGCGGATCCGGAAGTTCGCCGATCACCAGTGAGCGGATTGCTCTGGAAGTGCGCGCCCCGTGCAGGGCTGCCCTCGAACTCGCCGGCGTAGTACTCGGCGAGGAAGGCGCGGTGGCTTCCGCCGTCGAATCCCTGATTGCCGGCATCGCGATCATCGATTGCCCAGCCGATGTCATCGTGGCAGCGCAGGTACGTGCCCCAGGCGGTGGTCGACGGGATCTGGGCGAAGCGCGTGAGCGATGACGTGAGCAGGCGCGCATCGTGCATCGCGAACGCCGACCAGATCTGCACCATGAGCGAGTTGTGGTACGCGAGGTCCGAGATGCGCCCCGCATGCTCGCCGACGCCCAGGTACTTCACGACATCGTCAGGGCCGACGATTGCCTCGGCCTTGAAGATCAGCGCGGGCGTGGCGATTCGTGCTGCTGCACGCAAGGCCTGCGTGATCGCGTGGACTTCCGGCTCGCCCTGGCAGTTCGTGCCCATGCGCTTCCAGAGGAAGGCGATGGCGTCTAGTCGGATGCAGTCGACGCCCTGGTTCGCGAGAAACAGGATGATGTCGGCGAATTCGCACAGCACGTCGGGATTTGCCCAGTTGAGATCCCATTGCCAGGTGTTGAAGGTTGTCCAGACCCACGCATCGAGGGAGTCATCCCAGGTGAAGTTGCCGGGAGCGAAGGCCGGGAACA
>JBJSWO010000137.1:0-3707 GCA_046085905.1 Actinomycetes bacterium
CGTCCAGGCATCCCTCAAGGGCTGGATCTACTGCCGCGACAACGCGCAGGCCTGTGCCGACATCATCACCGCCAACGGCTCCAAGCTCGGCGCGAGCCACCAGCTGTGGATGATGAACGAGGTCAACAAGCTCATCTGGCCATCGCCCATGGGCGTTGGCGTTGTTGATCCCGCCCTGTGGGACCAGACCGTGGCAGTGGCCATGGGCACCAAGAACCTCGATGGCGTGGCGATCATCTCTGCGGCACCTGATGCAGAGGCCTACACCGACACCTACGCGAAGGCAGCGGACGCGGCGCTCGAGGCCGAGGGCCTCAACGTCACCGGTGACGCATTCGCACCGATCGAGGTCACCCTCAACGAGGGCGGCAACTAGTAGCAACCAGAAGGGCCCGGTGGCATCTGCCACCGGGCCCTTCTGCATGTCCGAATGCCTCCGGCATCACGGGTCAGTCGAGTGACGCCATCACGTGCTTGATGCGCATGTAGTCCTCGAAGCCGTACATCGAGAGATCCTTGCCGTAGCCCGAGTGCTTGAAGCCTCCATGAGGCATCTCGGCGACGAAGGGGATATGCGAGTTGATCCAGACCACGCCGAAGTCAAGCCTCTTGGCCATCCGCATGGCCCGACCGAAGTCCTTTGTCCAGACCGATGAGGCGAGGCCGTATCGCACGCCGTTGGCCCAGCGAAGCGCCTCTGCCTCATCGCTGAACTTCTGAACTGTCATGACGGGCCCGAATACCTCGTCCTGGATCATCTCGTCGTCCTGATGCAGGTGAGCGACGACCGTGGGCTCGATGAAGAAACCGGTGGTGCCCAGGCGCTTGCCGCCCGCCACGATCTCGGCATGCGACGGGGTGCGCTCGAGGAAGCCGAGCACGCGTTCCATCTGGTTGACGTTGTTCACCGGCGGCACGAAACCTTCACCGGAGGGGCCTCCGACGACCGTGGTAGTCGTCTTTCGTGCCTGTTCGGCCAGGGCCGCGACGAACTCGTCGTAGATGGGTGCCGCAACAAGAAGTCGAGTGGCCGCCGTGCAGTCCTGACCGGCGTTGAAGTAGCCGGCAAAGGCCAGCCACTCAGCGGCAGCCGCGACATCGGCGTCCTCGAAGATCACGATCGGAGCCTTGCCGCCGAGCTCGAGGTGCACCCGCTTGAGATCTCGCGAAGCGGACTCTGCCACCTCCATGCCGGCCCGGACCGAGCCCGTGATCGCGACCATCTGAGGAGTCGGGTGCTCGACAACCAGCTTGCCGGTCGAGCGATCGCCACAGATCACGTTGAGCACACCATCGGGAAGCGCACCTGACTCGCCGATGATCTCCGCGAGTCGAATGGTGGCGACGGGAGTCGTATCGCTGGGCTTCAGGACGACCGTATTGCCCGCCGCGATGGCCGGCCCGATCTTCCAGATCGCCATGGCGAGCGGGTAGTTCCACGGAGTCACCTGGCCGATAACTCCGATGGGCTCGCGCCGGATCATCGACGTGAAGCCCTTCATGTACTCCCCCGCCGACTTCCCTTCCAGGATTCGCGCGGCACCGGCGAAGAAGCGCAGCTGATCGATCATCGGGGGCAGCTCTTCGGCCATCGTCACGGAGATGGGCTTGCCGGTGTTCTCGCACTCGAGTGCTACGAGCTCGGCCCCATGGGACTCCATGGCATCGGCGATCTTGAGCAGGGCCAGCTGCCGCTCAGCAGGAGTGGTCTCCCCCCACACGTCGAAGGCGGCCGAGGCCGCCGAGTACGCCGCGTCGACATCGCTGGGGCCTGACACCGGTGCAGTGGCGTAGACCTCACCTGTCGTGGGGTTGACGAGATCACTGGTCTGGCCGCTGGCGGCCTCGACACTTCTGCCATTGATGAAGTTTCGGACTGGGTTCACCTGTGCTCCAAGTGGTCTGAGGTAGTGGCCAGAGTAGACCTGATTCCACGGTTTCAAAACCCCTCAGCCAATTTCAGCACGAATTTCGTGGTCAATTCCCGAAATCACCACGGATTCGCTTGCCTTCTGGGCGCAGGAGGCGGATGATCGTGACATGGCCACCCGAGAGCGCACCGCGACCGTCGCCCTCGACGACGTATCGAAGGCGATCATCGAGCAGCTTCAGCAAGATGGCCGCCGGCCGTACGCCGCCATCGGCAAGGCCGTGGGCCTGTCGGAGGCAGCCGTGCGACAGCGAGTGCAGAAGCTCACGGAATCCGGGGTCATGCAGATCGTGGCGGTTACTGACCCCATGCAGGTGGGCTTCTCGCGGGCAGCGATGCTCGGCATCAGGGTCGACGGCGATGCCGAGGCCGTGGCGGCACGCATTGAGGGCATGCCCGAGGTCGATTACCTCGTGGTGTGCGCCGGACAGTACGACATCCTGGCCGAGGTCGTGGCCGAGGATGACGATCACCTCCTGGAGATCGTGAACCGCAGGATCCGCGCCATCGAGGGCATTCGATCAACCGAGACATTCGTCTATTTGAAACTGCGCAAGCAGATCTACACCTGGGGAACACGATGACATCGACACCGCAGTACGTGACCGAGCCCGGCTACGACGCACTCGCCGACAAGGCACGCGATCACCTCTGGATGCACTTCACCCGTCACTCCGTGTACTACGAGGGCGGTCACGTGCCGATCATCGTCAAGGGCGACGGCTGCTACATCTGGGATGACCAGGGTCGCAAGTACTTCGACGGACTCTCGGGGCTGTTCACCGTGCAGGCCGGTCACGGTCGCAAGGAGCTCGGTGCAGCTGCCGCAAAGCAGATGGAAGAACTCGCCTACTTCCCGATCTGGTCGTACGCGCATCGCCCTGCCATCGAGCTCGCCGAGCGCCTGGCTCAGTACGCACCCGGCGACCTCAACCGCGTCTTCTTCACCAGCGGCGGCGGTGAGGCAGTCGAGACAGCGTGGAAGCTCGCGAAGCAGTACTTCAAGCTGACCGGCAAGCCCACCAAGCACAAGGTCATCAGCCGTTCGATCGCGTATCACGGCACTCCCCAGGGTGCGCTGAGCATCACCGGTATTCCCGTCGCGAAGATCCCCTTCGAGCCGCTCGTGCCCGGCGGCGTCAAGGTCCCCAACACGAACTTCTATCGCGCTCCCGAGAATCTGCGTGATGACGAGAAGGCATTCGGACGCTGGTGTGCCGATCGCATCGCCGAGGCCATCGAGTTCGAGGGCCCCGACAGCGTGGCCGCGGTCTTCCTGGAACCCGTGCAGAACTCGGGAGGCTGCTTCCCGCCGCCCCCCGGATATCTCGAGCGCGTACGCGAGATCTGCGATCAGTACGACGTGCTCATGGTGGCTGACGAGACCATCTGCGCCTTCGGTCGCATTGGCGACATGTTTGCGATGAGGCGCTTCGGCGTCGATCCCGACATCATCACCTGCGCGAAGGGCATGACCTCGGGCTACGCAGGCCTGGGCGCGATGATCGCCAGCGAGCGCCTCTTCGAGCCGTTCAAGCACGGCACGACCTCGTTCCTGCACGGCTACACCTGGGGCGGCCATCCGATGGCTGCGGCCGTCGCGATGGCGAACCTCGACATCTTCGAGCGCGAGGATCTCAACGGGAACGTCCGTCGCAATGAGGGAGCCTTCCTGTCCACCCTCAACAAGCTGCGTGACCTCGACATCGTCGGCGATGTCCGCGGCATGGGCTACTTCTACGGAATCGAGCTCGTCAAGGACAAGGTCACGCGCGAG
>JBJSWO010000138.1:0-4402 GCA_046085905.1 Actinomycetes bacterium
GTCCCGGTCGCGCCAGGAGCCGCCAGCGGCACCGCAGACTGGTCGCTTCCCGTGAGGAGCCGAGCCCGCGATGTGGTGCCCGCGATTCGCCAGAGCACTTCTCCACCGGAAGTCGACAGCCGACGCAAGCCCGGCTCGGCATCGAGAACAGGGATGATCTCCTTGGACGACGTGCTGTTCAACAGCACGTAGCGGACGCCGAAGCCGGCGAGCGCGTCCACTTCATCGCCTCCGCGTCCCGAGGCCAGGGCCGCGACTTGAGTATCGAGATCCACGAGCACCTCGACACCGGGGCTCACGTCAGCATCGCCGAGCACTGGGCCGGCGCCATTGATCAGGTTGTAGGCCACGCCGCCTGACGAATCCTTGGTGAGCACGAGCGTGCGCGGGGCCTCGGTCGTCGCGGAATCAGCTGCGACGAAAGCCGGAACGGCCTCGGCCGGCCCGCGATGCAACTGCCCCTGAGCCTCGGGAAACCAGCCGACAGCGATCATGAACGGTGCCGCTGCTGCGGCGATCGCGACGACCACCGCAATCGGCTGAGCGAAGCTGAAGGACTGATCGGCCATCTGCTCGCGCAGTCCGTCGACGGCGAATGCCGCGGCGACAATGAAGCACAGGCCGAGCACGAGTGTCGCGGGGCCGGGCCAGGGATGCAGAGGCACCGAGGATCCAGGGGGCGCCACGGTGAGCACGCTCTGGACGATGCCGAGTACCAGGGCCAGTGCGGCCAGAATCCAGCATGCCGCCACCTGGCGTCGCTTCTCGGTGCGCAGGATGGCCAGGAAACCGGCGAGAACGATGCCGATCGTCAGCCACATGGGCACGGAGCCGGGGCCGCCCGGATGCAGCATGAGCACCTGCAACGGGCTGACGTTCGGATCACTGCCGGAGGAGATGTTGGCCGCGCCCGGCTCGAGTAGGAAGAGCACGGGATGCGTGATGAGGTAGCCGGACCACGGGAAGAGAATCAGGAGCGGCCCGATGACGGCGATGAGAAGTCGGCGGTTGACATCCGACCAGAGCCCACGGACGCCATTCCATCGGGTGATCACGATGATGAGCACGAAGATCACCGCGATGAGCCACAGGCCTGGTGCGGAAGCGATAACGATGCTCATCAGGAGCGCAGTAGCCGCAGCCCTGCGAGTTGTGCCGCCGGGCGAGGTGATGCGCATGAAGCTGCGGATCGCGAAGGGGATCGCCACTGCGGCGATGGCCGTGCCAAGTCGACCGGAGGAGATCGCACCGGTCACCGCGGGAAGCAGTCCGTAGGCCACGCCCGCCCAGATGCGAATCGCGCGGGTCTTGATGACTCCGCGCAGCACGAAGTAGGCGCTCCAACCTGCGAGCGGTATCGACAGGAGAAGGAGCACGCTGACGGCAAGCGGAGCCTTGCCCAGCAGCACCGCCGCGACGGCGAACACGATCAGCAGGTAGGGCGAGCTCGGTGTCGACGAGCCGGTCATGACGTTGTGCCAGGCCTGCGTGTACGAATCCCACACATCACCGGCGCCAAGAGGGGCGGGTAGCAGGGCACCGCCCTGGAGAACTCCGTCACCGAACCAGAGCATGCGGGTGGCCACCACCGAGAACACGGTCAGCGCAGCGAACAGAAGGAAGCCCGGTCGCACGAAGATGCGACGCAGCAAGCCGGGGCTGCCCGAGTCGAGGAAGGCGGCATCGTCATCACTCGGCCCGGACTCGATGGCGCTGACCGTGGGCTCCGATGCCGCACCGCTGGTCGACGCAATGCCGATGACACTCTCGAACACCTGTCGCAGCTGCGAGGCAGTAGTCGGACGCAGCGGCCGCACGATCGAGATCGGTTCGTCGGCGGTGTTGCCATTGAGATCACGTGAGAACACGAGTCGGCCTGGATGCAGCGCGACGTCCAGGACTGCCCCGACCTCGTCGCGCGCGCTCTTGAAGTCCTTGCCGAGAAGGTAGGCCAGTGCATGGAAGGCGCTGCCGAGCAGCAGTCGCAGCGCGACGAAAATGCCCGCAATCCGACCCGACTGCGCGAGAAGCACGTGCACGGCTGCCTCTCGGTCGAGGCGATGGGGGCGTTGCTCGGCCTCGTCGCTGCCCGTGCGCACGCGGCGACCGTGCGCTGACGCCTCCCGGTGATGCATCACAGCATCGGTCGCGATGATCACGCGCTCACCGGCGCGATGGGCACGCCAGCAGAAGTCGAGATCATCACGGAAGAACGGCACCTGGGGGTCGAAGCCCTGCAGGAGCTCCCACACATCGCGGCGCACCAGCATTCCTGCCGAGCTCACGCTCATCACGTCGCGAACGCCATCATGCTGACCCTGATCGTGCTCGCCGCGCTCGAGGCCCGTGTAACGGCGGCCTGCACCGGTGATGCTGACGCCCACCTCAAGGAGCAGACGACGGTCATGCCAGCCGAGGATCTTCGGGCCGAGGATCGAGGCAGTGGGGTTGTCGTCCGCCGTATTCAGAAGTGCTTCGAGGCAGCCCGGGTCGGGGGCACTGTCATCGTGCAGCAGCCACACCCAGGTGATGAGCTCGGCGAACTCCTCGCCCTCCTGCACCTCGATGCGCCCGACACGTTCCAGGCCGGTGCGCACGGCCTGGCCGAAACCCTCGTTCGCAGTCGTGATGACTCGATCGAGACCGAGAGTGGCGCGCAGGACGGCAGCGGAGTTGTCCGTGGAGCCGGTGTCGACGCCGACTGCACCATCGGCCGGGCGGGTCTGGCTGGCCAGGGTGCTCATGACCGCGGGCAACCAGGTTCCACCGTTATGCGTGACCACCACTGCCGTGACGTGGTGATGACGACGCGGGAGGAGGGGTTCCGGCTCGGACTCGGCCTCGTCATCGAAGCTGAACCATTCGGTGGTCTGTTCCGTCGAATCGGAATCGTCACTGTCGACCGGCTCGATCAGGTCGTGCTGGCTGTCGAGGGCCTCGTCACGCATGCCGGCGTCGTCAGCCGAGGGATCCGAGATGTTCTCGTCCACAGGCCCGGTCACTTCTTCACTCTACTTGCCCCATGGAGAGAAGGGCAGGCCCGCATGAGGGGCTTGCAGCTTCGGCATGAGGAAGAACAGAGCCGGCGAACTGCCCGGCGTAACGCGATGAGGCGTGCGCCTAGCTGACGTTGCGCCGCTTGAGACGACGGCGCTCACGCTCGGACAGGCCACCCCAGATACCGAAGCGCTCATCAGAGCCCAGGGCGTATTCCAAGCACTCGACGCGGACGTCACAGGACAGGCAGACCTTCTTGGCCTCGCGGGTGCTTCCACCCTTCTCGGGGAAGAAAGCCTCGGGATCGGTCTGAGCACACAGAGCGCGCTCCTGCCACGACAACTCCTCGACGTCAGACAAGGGCACCAGCGCCATGTCAGCCACGAAAAGGACCTCCTCGACCCGTCATTGCGAGTGAATCTCGTCAATGTCTAGGCGTATTACAGGGGTGTAGTTCCCCCTACGTCAAGCCAGATTCGGACAAAAAGGGTCCTTTTTGAAAGTTTTTCTGGAAATCCCCTGTATTTCCAGGGTTTTCAGGCGTTTAGTCCCCCCAGAGGGGGACAGGTGGTCGAGCCCGTCGGGTCTAATCGAGAGGCAGCGGGGAGGGTCTGCCTCGAGGGGTCGGGTCTGTCGGGCCGAATCGAGAGGCTCAAGGAACTGTCCTCGAGAGTCGGCCCGACAGGCCCGATCCCGAGCACCCCTGACAGGATGCCGCCATGCGCATCACTGCCCTGGCCGGTGGAATCGGCGGAGCCCGATTTCTCACCGGACTCAAGGCCGCCCGCCCCGACGCCGAGATCACGGTCATCGGGAACACGGGTGACGACATCTGGGTGCACGGGCTGCGGGTCTGCCCCGACCTCGACACGGTGATGTACACCCTGGGCGGTGGCATCAGTGTCGAGCGCGGCTGGGGCCGTGAGGGCGAGACCTTCACAGTCAAGGATGAACTCGCCGCCTACGGCGTGGAGCCAACCTGGTTCGGGCTCGGCGACAAGGACATCGCCACTCACCTGATTCGCACGCAGTCACTGAACGCCGGCTTCCCGCTCTCGGAGATCACCGTCGCCCTATGCGAGCACTGGCAGCCCGGCGTCCGCCTGATCCCGATGACGGACGATCGTGCCGAGACCAATGTGATCATCGAGGACGAGCGCGGCCGGCGCGCCATTCATTTCCAGGAGTGGTGGATCAAGTACCGCGCGTCGATTCCGGCACAGGGCTTCGTGCTCGTCGGGGTGGACCAGGCCAAGCCCGCGCCCGGCGTGGTCGAGGCCATCGAGACCGCCGACGTCGTGCTGCTGCCGCCAAGCAATCCGGTGGTCTCGATCGGCACGATCCTGCAAGTGCCGGGCATTCGGGAGGCGATCACCGCCACCACCGCCCCGGTCGTCGGCCTCTC
>JBJSWO010000139.1:0-5341 GCA_046085905.1 Actinomycetes bacterium
TAATATGCACCTGCAATCAAACACATATACAACACACGTATACAAGTGTCTGATATATGTTAAATTATGATGTCAGCCTGCCAGGGAAACGCAATGGTTCCGAAGGGATCGTGCTCCAGGAACTGGATCACGGTGACGGAAGCGCCGACCGAGTGATGCTTTGCCTGATCTGCATCCGCCCGGAGTCGGTGTCGCTTGCCTGCCATATGAAAATTATTGTCCCGCTGTCCACCCGTCGGGGGGCGGCCCTATTCTTCGACCAAGTCCGCCTATCGAGGTTTATTGACGCAGGGGGTGCAGGGTGTGCGCCCCCGGGGGGTGCAGGAGGGGGTGCAGAAGTGCCGCTTTGTGAGGGGATCTCGTTGTGCACGCAACCCGATGGTCGCGCCCTTCCAGTTTCGCCCCGCTACTTTCCAAGGGTTCAGACCCCCCAGTTTCTGGGGGGTCTGTCCTATTTTGACCCGATTTTCTACACCCCCCGACGGGGGCTGTCAGGTCACGGCCGCAGGTCATAGCGCCGCCCCGTCAGGTACCCGGTGCGCTGGAGTCTGATGCGGCCACCGCTGGCCAGTGCTGCCTCCCGCAACAGCTCCGCGTACCGGTCGAACTGGTCGAGATTCAACTCGTGGTTGCGCATCAGTCCGAGCAGCAGGTTCGTGCGCCGCTGGTTGCGGAACGTGAGCGCCCGCCGTTCCACGCTTTCACGGACACGGGCCAGCACGCCCTCCAGCGCCTCGATGCGTCAATCGTTGTGCGAGTTCCAGATGCTTGCCGACATCTTTAACATCTATGAGGAGACTCGTGCGTTCCTTGGGTTAACAGGCGCCGAAGAATCCACGCGATGTGAAGCGTCGCGAGATCGTTCCGAGGAGATGTAGATGGGTACGTCGCGTCCTGGGCTCGGATGGGTGATCAGACAAGCCCCAAATGGCGCGCGAATTCGAACAGTGCCGTTCTGCCGGAGTGAGGAGCACCGGCATCACGCAACTTCGCACGTATCCGCTTAATGTGAGTTTGGATCGAGCATGTGCCGACCCCGAACTGCTCCGCAATTATGGACATACTAACCCCGCGGGCATACAACTGGAGTACGTCACGCTGGCTGGGACTCAGCTGGACCGCCCTCCAGGATTCGTGGCCATCGCCCGCGGCCGCTTGCACGTGAGACTGCGGGGCGGAATGAATCGTTATGTGAAGTCCGAGGGAAAAGGCGAGATACATGGCCTCAACAAATTGTTCTCGCAGAGCCAGACGAGAGATGTCCAGCCCAATGGATTCTTCGTCGCCCACTGGAAAAGCAATTCGTTCCGCATTTACAGACTTTTCACAGACTGTTTTGCCAGAGTCACGAATTTCCGGGCTCACCTTCGAGGGGCTGGATTTCGCACTCATGATCTTTCGCCAACGATCTGTGTAACCTGGTTGCCCACACGACGTTCAGCGAGAGTTAGCCATTCCTCCGGATTCATGGAATGCCAACGAAGTGGCTTGCAGACGAGATCGGAGACAATCGTGCTCATTACGATCTGCCATGAGCGCTGCCAGACGACAGTAAATCCCCGTTCGTGAAGTCGCTCGCATTCCGCGCGAACAAATGCGTATAGGCAATTGCGATCAACATAGCCAACGTGCGCGAGCTCGCGCAGGTGCTCGGCGGCGCACTCGATTTCGTGTTGCACTCGACGGACAGTCGCATCCGCAGACGTTAAAAACTCCACTAAGGATTCACCTCTTCCACGATCTTAGGAAAGGAACTGCTCACTTGCGCCGAGGATCGGGCAAGAAGTTAGTTGGATGGCGATTCAGCACTCTGATTCCCTCGTGCATTTCATGCGGCAGGCCCGCATTCAGTTGTCAGGCTGGTGGCTCCGCTCTTGCCGCCGCCGTCTTTTGGGCTCCGTAGGAAGTCCGTTTTCAAGTGGCGTCCCGAGGCACGGCTGGCCCGATTCCTAGCTTCACTTTCTTCCTCCGAATTTCGGGCAGATTCCCTCACTAAATTTGTCGCACTTCGTCACCGCGAGAGGTGATTAATGGAGAGACACCCCTAGCCTCGCCGGGGGTTCGCCCCAAGGATCTTGTCCAGGTCGGCACAGCGAGAAGTCTCAGTTAAGTCCAATTCCGAACTTCCGCACTAAATGGCACCAGCCTCTCAAGGGGTCTCACACTGCTACCCTTGCGCGCGGAAGCTTTGCCGCCGCCGAGTCGATTGCAAGTTCGATCTGTAAGTGGCCAAGATCTTAGTGATGGGCGTGGATGCTTGGGAATAGGTGAGGCGCCCCCATGGGATGGCGATCGCGAAAGCACTTACCCACACGTAGGCGCCCCAAGTTTACGTGAATGCTCGTCTGAAACTTCATCGCCGCTGCCTGCTGGTCCAGCGATTTCGATTCCAGGGCCGTCCGGTCTCGCACGCGGCGAAGAAGCTGGGCATGTCCATGCGAGCGGACCATCTCTGAATCGCTCGTTTTGACGCCTCGGACTGGGACGGTGTGGCCGATCGGTCAAGCCGTCGCCACCATTTACCCAGCCGCACGCCTGCTGAGTTCGAGGCCAAGGTTCCAGAAATTCGCCGGGTACAGCGTCTTGGTCGTGATCGGAGCGCCGAGCAGTTGGACGTTCCCGCGAGGACCGTGAGCCGGATCTAAACTCGACACTGGATGCCGCTAATCTCGGAACCGGATCCTGTCACTGGAGCTGACATCCGATCGAGCAAGGCCACGCAATTGCGTTACGAGTGACCTGCTCCAGGGGATCTCGTGCACGTGGATATGTCCCCACCCTTTCGTGGGTTCATGTCCTCCATAGATGCCGGGGTGATTCATTTGCCGAATCAGCGTCTTTCCGGAGGGAAGGCGCCCTTGTAGTTGACTAGCCGCTTGCGCGGCCTCGGATGACGTCCTGATCGCTAACGTTTCGGCTCAGCAATCAACTCGTGAATATGAAGCACGAGTTGATTCATGCGATCCTTTGCAGTAGCGGTTGCCTGCTCGAGATCCCCATTGGTAACCGGCTCAACGACCTCCAGGTAGCATTTGAGTTTAGGCTCTGTTCCACTAGGCCGAATTATCACCCGGCTCTCATCGGCCAAATTGAAACGAAGTGCGTTTGTAGGCGGCAAAGGCTGGTGTTGGTCAAGAAGATCGTCGAACTTGACGACGGCTTGGTTGGCGATGCGACTCGGGGGGCTTCTCCGCAAAGTTTCCATGCTCACGAGAGCCTCGTCGGGATGCTGGAAGCGAAGAGATTCTTGCTGTGTGATGCAAACACCGTGCAAGCGGGCGAGTTCATCTAGAACGTGCAACGGCGAGAGACCACGTCGTTTCAATTGTGCCGTCATGTCCGCGGCAACGAGACCCGCTGTGATCCCGTCCTTGTCGGCTACTACCTCGGGGTTAAGACAGTAACCCAAAGATTCCTCATACCCGTAGCGCAGGCCCGAAACGCGTGAAATCCATTTGAATCCCGTGAGCGTCTGCTGGTATCCTAAACCGGCCTTTTTGGCGATAGATGCGAGCATGGATCCTGAAACGATCGATTGTGCGAGCGTGCCAGTCGGATCTTCTTGACTCACTCCCTGAGTCACCCACCAGGCTAATAGCCATCCAAGTTCGTCACCTGTGAGCATTCTCCACCCAACTGGACTGGGAAGACCGACAGCACATCGGTCCGCATCGGGATCGTGGGCGATGATCATGTCCGCGGATTCGCTGGAGGCCTGCGCAAGGGCCAGATCCATAGCGCCAGGCTCTTCGGGATTTGGGTATTGCACGGTTGGGAAGTCTGGATGAGGCAAGTATTGGTCGAAGACAGGCGATAGCCGGGCAAACCCGGCAAGTTGAACCAGTGAATTGAAGACTTCGCCGCCGACTCCGTGCAATGGGGTGTAACAGATACAAAATCCAGTCTCATTTCTCACTTGAACGAGCTGAATGGCCTTCTCTAGGTAAGAGTCCACTACCTCACTGGTAAGCCGCAGCCAGTCGTCACTCAAGGGAATGTCGGCTGAGCCGGGTCTAACGACGTTTCTGGCAATGTATTGGCTGATCAGAGTGTCATTGGGTTCAACAATCTGTCGACCATCGGATAGGTAAACCTTGAAGCCGTTGTCGGTCGATGGATTGTGGCTTGCAGTAAGCATTACTCCAGCAGAACAACCAAGGTTTCTCACGGCAAAAGCAAGAACTGGAGTCGGGAGTGGCCGGGGCAACACGAATGTCCGGATTCCGGCGCCCGCAGTTACGCGGGCCGTCTCGATCGCGAAAGCCTCAGAGTTATGCCTTGAGTCGAAGCCAACGACGATGCTGTCCCCACCAATGTCCTTGAGAAAACCAGCAAGTCCCTTCGCCGTGAATCGCACAACGGAGTCGTTCATGCGATTCGGTCCCGGGCCCATACGAGCCCTAAGTCCTGCAGTCCCGAACTTTAGGGTCCCTGCAAAGGCATCGTTTAATTCTTGCCACGCCGTGTGGGAATCATCTGACTGAGCGCGTTCAATGAGCGAGGTGAGAGCTTTGCGGTTCTCGTCATTCGAATCGTGATTCCTCCACAGGACAGCACGGAAAAGGAGTCCAGCACGGTCTCCTAGAGTTAAAGCAAGTTCTGCTTCACTGGATCGGGTCGACATTGCCTCGCTCAAACCTCTGGGTGCTATTGCGTATCAACATGCAAACGAGAATCTAGACTCTTTAGCCTCGAGTGCGCCAATAACTCAGTGGGATATTTGCGAAAAGCACCTTCGTTGATGCAATGTCTCCCTTGAGATGAGTGATGGCGGAGGAGCGTGAGCCTGCACTTGGTTGACTAAATCTCTTGTCAGATCGAAAATCGCACACCTCCCTGGGAGGAGGACTGGTATGAGTGAGGGTGCACTGGATCCATCAACGTGGGTAACACTTCGCAAGGCGGCGGTCAGGGCGCGCGCTCATTCCTACGCGCCGTATTCGAATTTCCCTGTCGGTGCAGCGGGTTTAACTGATGATGGTCGGATCGTCACGGGAGGCAACGTGGAGAATGCTTCGCTCGGAGTAACGCTCTGCGCGGAGTGCTCATTGGTTAGTGACTTCATTCGCACAAGGCGTACCAGAAATCGGGGACGGATTATCGCACTCGCGATTGTGGGTCCTGAGGCGAACCCCCTTATGCCGTGTGGGAGATGTCGCCAGTTGCTACACGAGCATGGAGGGCCAACCTTGTTGATTGACCATCGGGACAATCCGATACCACTGTCCCTGTTGATCCCTGAAGCATTTGATGGATCGCAGTTGTTTCGGTCTGGACAATAGGGCGTTACCAAAGTCATGTCCCCCGAAATTACAACATGTACCCCCTATCGGAAAGCCTT
>JBJSWO010000140.1:0-7989 GCA_046085905.1 Actinomycetes bacterium
GGTCGCCAGGCGGCGTACTGGTCGACTCGGCAGTCGCCGGCGTACGGATCGCCGCCCACGAGGTTGATGTTCATCGCCTGCAGGTCAGCGGGGCTGAGTGCGAAGGTCTCGATTGCCGCACTTCGAATATTGGTGATGTGCGGCTCGAGCATCGTGATGATGCGCTCGGCATAGGCATCGCGGATCTCGGGCGTCCAGGTGCCGTCACCGCAATCGATCTCACCGGCGAGATCGCCGATGATGTGGCGGGGGTTCTCCTGCAATTGGATCCACAGAAGCGAGTGACCCTCGGGAGCGCGCGAGGGATCCAGGGTGCAGGGCTGGCCGACCACGATGGTGGGCCTGCGAGGCAGGTAGCCACGATTGGCGGCATTTACTGACTCGGAGAGAGAGTCCATGCCCTCCAGCACATGCACCATGGCGACGTCCGCCATCTCGGGTGCCGTGGCCCAGATCGGCCTCTCGCGCATCGCGATGTGAATCTGCATTCCGGCACGGCCGTAGCGAAATGCCTTGGCGGCGGCCAGAGTGTCGGCCTGAACCTCGCTCTCCGACAAGAGGTGCGTGTAGAGGGCCTGCGGAGTGACGGAGGCGAGAACCGCCCGACGAGCGCTGATCGATGCACCGTCAGCAAGGGTGACGCCGGTGGCTCGACCATTGCTCACGGTGACCCGGGTGACCTCGGAGTGGGTGCGCACC
The DNA here is from genome assembly GCA_046085905.1 of Actinomycetes bacterium. GTDB lineage: Bacteria > Actinomycetota > Actinomycetes > S36-B12 > S36-B12 > CAIKZY01. Next base: position 700 of record JBJSWO010000140.1, read on the forward strand.
TCGCCGCCGGCATCGGTGATGATGCCGAGCAGCGCGTTGACGACCGTCATGCCGCCGCCGATCGGCACGGGGCACCCGCCGAAGGCGATGGCTGCGCCGATGACCTTCGTGATGAATGCGCTCGCGGCATCGTCGGGGCCCAGGCCGTTATGCAAGGCCCAGGGCGCGAGCAGGGCACGAGTGACGGGGGAGTCAAAAGCGCGATCGAGCCACGGCGACGCGGGCTCGAGGAGCTCGGCACCGCTGGCGACGAGCTTTCGGCGGCCGAGCTGACGAAGAGCACTCCAGCCGAACTTGAGCGAGGACTTCCGCCAGAAATCGGTGCCGAGAAGGCCGAAGGCAAGGTTGATCTTCGAGCCGAACTCCGCCATGACCGCATTCCAGTTCTCGGCATCTCCGTGCCTGCCGAGCTGCTCAGCGGTGATAGCGGGATCAGTGGAGAGGATGGCCGAACCGTCGGCGCACACCACGCCGGTGGGCAGCACGGTGTTCTGGAATACGACACCGCGTGCGGCGAGATCCTCGGCGAGCAGTGCATAGGCCGGGCCGCCGACGAACAACGGGTACCAGCTCGACAGGAACTCGATGGTGAAGCCGGGGATGCGGTCGGTGCGAGTGGCGATCGCGCCGCCCGGGGTCGCATTTCGCTCGCAGAGGCAGACTTTCCAGCCGGCCTTCGCCAGCAGCGCCCCGGCGACGAGTGCATTGATGCCACTGCCGACGATGACAGCGTCGAACTCACGCTCGGCCATGAAAACTCCCGGGTTGGTTGCCCTCGCGAGCATATGTCGCAAAGATGTCGATCGTCACATTCCCACAGTAGTGACCGAGCAGGAAGTGCGTCATGGAATCCCAGGCAGACATCATCGTCATCGGTTCGGGCATCAATGGGCTCTCGGCGGCGGCCCTGCTGGCCAAGAAGGGTCGACGAGTCATCGTGCTCGAGAGCGCCGATACTCCCGGTGGTGCGGTGCGAACTGCGGAGGTAACCCTGCCGGGCTTCCGGCATGACCTCTTCGCAATGAATCTCGGCCTGTTCGCCGGTGGGCCGGTCAATGCCGCCCTCGGTGCTGACCTGGCACGCCACGGCTTCGAGCTCGTGCCCTCGAGCAAGCCCTTCTGCTCTATCTTCCCCGACGGCACAAGCGTAGGAGTGCAGACCGATGCCGAGGCCACGCGCGCGAGTATCGCCGCGGTCGCGCCGAATGACGTCGCGGCCTGGAATCGCCTGGGTGCGCAGCTCGGCGAGTGGGCGCCTTATCTCATCGGGCTGCTCGGCGCGGATCTACCGTCATGGAAGGCCGCGAAGGTGCTGCGCAAGGCGCACAAGGCTCTCGGCACGGACGGTGTCTATGAGCTCACCAAGCTCGCCCTCGCGAGCACTCGTTCATTCGCGAACGCGAATTTCTCCTCACCGAAAATGCGTGCACTACTCGCCAGCTGGGGCATGCACCTCGACTTCGCCCCCGACGTACCCGGTGGTGCGCTGTTCTCCTACCTCGAGAGCCTCGGCGGACAGATGTTCGGCATGGTGATCGGCAAGGGCGGTGCCGACACTCTGATCAAGGCACTCGTTGGCGTGATCGTCGAGTGCGGCGGCGCGGTGGAGTGCAACGCCCGTGTCAGCGAAATCCTGGTTGAGGGCGGCAAGGCCGTGGGCGTGCGCCTGGAGTCAGGAGTGGTCATTCGAGCTTCGCACGCCGTGATATCCAACGTGAATCCGTCGCTCATGCCAGACATGCTTCCCACAGCGGTCGCCGCGGAGCGCAAGGTCGCACGAGCACGCGAGTTCGAGCCGGGCCTCGCGACGATGATGATCCATCTCGCACTCGATGAGCTCCCGAACTGGATTGACCCGCAGGCGCGCGACTTCAACTACGTGCACATCGGCCCGTACCTCGACAACATGGCAATGACGTACGCGGAAGCTGCAGCCGGGAGTCTTCCCACGTCACCGACCCTTGTCGTCGGTCAGCCGACGGTCACGGATCCGTCACGCGCGCCCGAGGGAAAGCACGCGTTGTGGGTACAGGTGCGCGTTCTCCCGCTCGAGATCGCCGACGGGCGTCAGTGGGATGACGTGCGCGAGGAGTACGCCGATCACGTCATGGGCATCCTCGAGACATATGCGCCGGGCCTCGGCGCGCAGGTACTCGGCCGTCACGTGCTTTCGCCGGCCGACCTGCAGCGCTACAACGCGAATCTCGTGAAGGGCGATTCCCTCGGTGGCAGCCATCACCCGGCGCAGTTCTTCTTCCTGCGCCCCGTGCCGGGATGGGGTCGCCATCGCACGCCGGTCGATCGCCTGTTCATCTGCGGTGCGGGCACGTGGCCGGGTGGCGGCGTGGGCGGCACTAGTGGCGCCATGGTTGCCGACATCGTCGGCTAGAGGCTCAGGCCTTGCGGGCGAATTCCATGGCAGGTCTGGCGAGCCGGTCATGCAGTCCGTAGAACAGTGCGGTCGCTGACGTGCCCGGCCAGGCCTTCGGGAGGAACTCTGACGGCAAGCCGGGATCCAGGTACGGAATCGGCCGCCAGGCGGTCAAAACCCGCGTGTAGTCGGCGAAGGCGCGCGTGGAATCGACGTCCTTGGCGCGCTTCCAGTATGCGGCGATCCCCTTGAACTCTGCGCTGAACTGCTCGTAGAGATCGGCAATCGCAGTGAGGTCCCACCACTGCTCGACCGCCTCGCTCGAGTCGCGGAATCCGCTGTGCTCGGCAGTGAAGATGTCGACGTACTCGCTGACGCCGAGACTGGTGACCACGTATCGCAGATCGCTCTCGAGCTGGCGAGGAGCGATCCAGAGTCCGCCGCTCACCTGGGTGAAGCCGACTCGCGAGAGTCGGGAGCGAAGTCGGTAGCGCAGGTCGCGCGAGGTCTCGGGGATGGAGAATGCCGCGAGCACCCAGCCGCGATTCGGCGGGGGAGTGCGGCGCTCGAGCACTCGCGCATCGCCGAGTTCGAAGGTGCGGCGGGCAGACGTCCCGAGGGCGTAACCCGCACTCGTGCCCTGCTTCTCGGCCACGAGGATTCCCCGGCGCTTTAGCCGTGAGAGCGTGCCACGGACCGAGGACTCGTCGATCTCGAGGACCTCCAGCATGGAGATCAGGGCGCTGACCGAGAACCAGCCGCCGAGCGGGCGACTGTAGGCACCGTAGATCGTGATGATCAGGGACTGCGGACTTGAAGCACGAGCGCTCAGATCGCTCGTCTCCCCGCTCACTCCTGCCATGGCAGAACAGTAGCGAGCGAGCGACCGGTCGTTGCGCGCGAATTGGATAGTCGAGTTCGTGCACTGGATAGACGGAGGTGGCCGTCGCTGCGATGCTCGGGGGACTGACCGGCACGGTGCCGGGCGCGCATCAACCTGGAGGCTCCGTGTCCAAGGCAATTCTCGACGGCAAGGATTTCAAGATCGGCCTGTTCTCGGCCAACTGCTCCTCAGGCCTCGCCGTGACCAAGTCGCCCGATCGCTGGAGCGGAAGCTGGGATGACAACGTCCGGATGGCGAAGATCGCCGATGAGGTGGGTATCGACTTCCTCGTGCCGATCGCGCGCTGGATCGGCTACGGCGGCGAGACGAACTTCCACGAGAGCGTCCTTGATCCCACCATCTGGTCAGCCGGCCTGCTCGCCGAGACCAAGCGCATCAATGTCTTCGCGACCATCCACACGGCCTACACCCACCCGATCGTGGCGGCCAAGCAGATGGCCACGGTCGACCAGCTGAGCAAGGGCCGCGCCGGCCTGAATGTCGTGGCCGGCTGGAACCAGCCCGAGTATGAGACCTTCGGCATGGACCTCCCGCAGAGTCATGACGATCGCTACGCGCTCGCGCAGGAGTGGCTTGACATCGTCAAGAAGATCTGGACCACCCCGGGCAAGTTCGACTGGGACGGCAAGTACTACCAGCTGCAGCACGTCGAGGGCCTGCCGAAGCCGTACGACGGCATGCTGCCGATCCTCAACGCCGGCTCCTCCGATCAGGGCCGCGATTACGCCGCGCGCAACGCTGACTTTGTCTACACGATCGTCGGAGGCCCCGAGGACGGTGCCGCTGTCGCTGCCAAGGTCAAGTCCGACGCTCGTGACAAGTACAACCGCACCTCCGGTGCCTTCACCCTCGGTCACGTCGTCGTGCGACCGACGGAGAAGGAAGCCCAGGACTTCTACAACGACTACGCGAACATCAACGCCGACTGGGATGCCGTCGACAACCTGATGCGCCTGCAGGGCCTGCATGCGCAGTCGTTCACCCCGGAGATGCTCGCGATGTTCCGTCCGCGTTTCGCCGGCGGTCACGGCACCGTGCCCATGATCGGAACACCCGATCAGGTCGCCGATCAGCTGGCCGAGTTCGCTGCTGCAGGTTTCGGCGGCATGAGCCTGGCCTTCCTGAACTACGCCGATGAGCTGCCGTACTTCGGCCAGGAAGTGCTGCCGCGTCTAGAGGCGAAGGGTGTTCGCCTGCCTCGCTAAAGCCCCACGAATGTCGTCACGGAGCACCTAGGATGACGCTCAGGCTTTCGGCCCCTCGGGCCGGGAAACGGAGCGATGCCATGGGCGGCGTGAGCGGAGGGTTGCCGACTCACCGTGCCGCGAACCTGGTGCACAGCTCGAGCGCCAAGGTGCTCCGTGACGAAGTGGCCTCCGTGACCCCTCATGAGGTCACGGCCATGGGTGCACCCCTGAATGGCACCGTGGGGGTCGTGCCCCTGTCCACGACTCGACTCGTGTTCGTGCGCTATGGCGGAGATGTCCTTGTCGAGGCGCCGCCTACCGGATCCCGAGTGGTGGCCACGGTGCCGCTCGGCCCGATGCGAGTCACCATGGGCGCGAAGCATGCGGACGTCGTCCATGACTCCGGATTCCTGCTCTCCAAGGACGGCCGCACGCTGATGCACCCGGATCCCTGGGCGGGCGCTCTCGTCGTGGCCGCAGACCGCGAGAAGCTGGCCGATCATCAGCGCATCGTTCTCGGCGGAGAGACATCAGGACGCATCCCCGGCGATCCCACCGGACTTCTCACGCACGCCTGCACGCGAGCGTGGGCCGCCACTGCGTCAATCACCGACGACACCCCGGACGACGTCGTGACAGCTTTCAAGGGCGCTATCGAGGATCACCTGCTGACGGCCATGGTGCTGGCCTGGCACAGCGACGCGGCCGAGGCGGCGACGATGACCCCCGGCCGCGTCGAGGATCTCCGTCAGTGGCTCGAGCTGAATCACGGAATCGAGATCACCACGGCAGCCATGGCCCGGCAGATGGGCCTGAGCGTGCGTCAACTGCAGAGCGTCACCCATGCGCATCTCGGCGTGACCCCGACCCAGTTGCTGCGCGAGATTCGCCTGCAGGGGGCCCGCCGCCGCCTGCGCGTCGCTGATCCGCACATCAGCACTGTGGCCGCGATCGCGCACGAGTCCGGCTTCGCGCACGTGGGGCGTTTCAGTACCGCGTATGCGCAGCGCTTCGGCGAGTACCCCGCGGTCACGCTGCGGGGAGCATCCGTCGCCGGGTAACGCCTGCTTGAAGTCAACACTGTTGACACAGGAAGTAGCATCGGTGCGAGCGAGGGTTTCAGGAGAGGACTCACATGACGACCGCGAACATCCTGGTGATCGGCGGCAGCACGCGCCCCGAGTCGTCCGGTGAGCTGGCCGCACGCATTGCCGGACGCGGAGCCGAGAGTGTCGGAGCTGATGTCCTCTACATCCTCGGACGCGATCTCATGCTCCCGATCTACGACACCGAGACCGCTGAGCGCACGCCGCAGGCCAAGGCGCTGATCGAGGCCATGCGCGCCTGCGATGGCATCATCGTCGTGAGCCCCGGCTACCACGGCGGCATCAGCGGCATGATCAAGAACGCGCTCGACTACGCCGAGGACATGAACCGCGATCCGCGCGTGTACCTCGACGGCTGCGCCTTCGGCTCGATTGCGGTCGCCTATGGCGCGCAGGCCACGGTCACGACCTTGCACCAACTGCGACAGGTGGCACATGCCCTGCGGGCCTGGCCCACGCCGCTCGGTGGCTCGATCAACTCTGCCACGACGTCTCTCAAGGCGGGCGAGGAAGACGAGTCGGCCGTGGCCCTGCTCGAGACCATCGGTCGACAGGTGGCCGAGTTCGCGATGCTGCGCAAGCTGCACGCGGCGCAGTTCTGATGGCACGTCGACTGACCGATCCGGCGAGCATGCCGGGCATCTACTCGCTGCTGGGCGCACTCGTCGTGCCCCGCCCTATCGGCTGGGTATCGACACGCAGTGTCGACGGCGTCGACAATCTCGCACCGCACTCCTTCTATCAGCTCGTGAGCACGAACCCGCCGATCGTCATGATCAGCACGATGGGGGAGAAGGACACCGCGCGCAATATCAAGGAGACGGGCGAGTTCGTCGTGTGCGGGTCGACGGTCAGCCTCATTGAGCAGATCAACATCACGGGCGTTGACTTCGAGGCGGGAGCGAGCGAATTCGATATCGCCGGGCTCACGCGTGAGCCGAGCGACGTTGTTGCTCCCTTCCGCGTGGCGGAGTCCCCCTACGCACTCGAGTGCCGATGCTGCGACATGTTCGAGATGGGCAATGGCATCGTGATCTTCGGCGAGGTCGTCATGATCGCCGTCGACGAGAGTGTCATGGACGGCAATCGCGTGATGATGGATGCCCTTGAGCCCGTGGCGCGACTGGGCGCGAGTGACTGGAGCGCACTGGGCGAGATCTTCGACGTGCCGCGCCTGAGCGTCGACGATTACCGCGCGAAGTACGGCTCGCAGTAATGCGAAACGGCGGCCAGCACCCGGGGTGCTGACCGCCGCCGCGGTGGAAATCCATTTACGGGACTATGACAGCGCGACCCTTGAGCTTGCCGGCCTCGAGATCCTTGTACACCTGCAGGCCCTCATCAATCGAGTACTTGGTGTAGGTCACCGTGATGTCACCGCGCTCGGCGAGTGCGAGCACCTCGGCGAGCTCGGAGCGACTGCCCCAGTAGGTGGAGCGCAAGCAGAGCTCGTACGGCGCGGTGTAGAGCCCGTAGCCGTAGGTGCCGCCCGCCGCACCGACGATGGTCATGTCACCCTGGATGCGCGAGCTGGCGATGCCGAGTGCGATGGTCGCGTCGACACCGACGAAGTCGAGGACGACATCGCAGCCGCGGCCCTTGGTGATCTCCTTGATCTGCTCGGCCGCATTCGCATCACCGCTGTTGACCGTGTACTCGGCGCCGCAGGCGACGGCCAGGTCGAGGGCCTCCTGCTTGGTGTCGACCGCGATGATGTCGGCG
>JBJSWO010000141.1:0-13235 GCA_046085905.1 Actinomycetes bacterium
GGTGAACCTTTCGTTAGTTGATGAATAGGTGGAGACTTCTGAATCCAGGGAAGAGCGCGATGAGCACGACGGTCGGCAGGATCAGGAAGACGATCGGAATCAGCATCGCGACGTCCTTCCGGCCCGCGGACTCCATGAGTCGACGAGACTGGGCGGCTCGCGAATCGGCAGCCTGCGCCCGGAGGAACTCGGCGAGCGGGGTGCCGCGCTCCATCGCCAGGAGCACGGCGTCCACGAAGCGTTCGACATCGGGGCAGTCAGCGGCATGCACGAGCTCGCGCATGGCAGCGTCGAATGGAGTGCCGAGACGAGTCTCGGAGGAGGCTCGCCGCATGAGAATTCCGAGATCGCCACCGGACATCGCTCCGACCCGCGCGATCGCTGCCACCGGAGACTCCCCGGCGGCGACGGCGAAGGCGAGAAGCTCGGCCAGGTCGGGCAGTTCCGCAGCGATCCGCCTTGATCGGCGTCGTCGAGTGCCCGTCTGCAGCGCTGAGTGTGCGACTTGCCCTGCCAGGCCACCGACCGCGGCCAACACGATGATGATGAGCCCGGAACTTCCGCGCAGGGCGAGAGCAAAGCCGAGTAGCGCACCGAGCCCCACGCCTCCGGCAATTGCCGCGAGTCTCTCGATCGACTGACCGGTCGACCGTCGGTCGTTGCCGCGGCCCCCTGAGAGCGACGCGGGCAGGAGCCCGCGAATCGTCTCGACGGCCGAAGGCGGTCTCGTGAGCTCGGCGGCGCGAAGTTCCGGCACGAATGGCGTGATGCGCTCTCGAAGGGTCAGCGGCGCCGTCGCCCGTAGCCGGGACACCACCAGCAGAAGGCTGCTGGCCAGCACGAGTCCGAGCACTGCCCCGCTCAGTGAGCCGGTCATGCGAGGGTCCGAGGCTCATCGGGGAGCCGACCGATGGCGAGCATCAGTCGATAGGCCAGCATGGTCACGCCCGCGCAGATGATGAGGATCACTGCACCGAGGGCGGAACGATAGGCAGCTGCCGCCTCAGGTCGCGTGCTCAGCAGGGCCAGCGTTATCCACGGCGCCGCCACGGCAAGCCTCGCTGCCGAGACTGTCCAGCTCTGCCGGGCCTCGATCTCGCCGCGCATCCGCAGGTCGGCGCGCAGCAGCGAACTGAGCGTGCGCAGCACGATGCCGAGATCGGTGCCGCCGACCTCTCTCGCGATGCGCAATGAGGCCATGGCCCGGTCGGCCACCGGGTCCCCCGCGGCACGTTGCAATGATCCCAGCGCGTCGACGAAGGAGCCCGTAACGCGGTACTGGGCAGCGAAACTCGCGAACGCAGGACGCAGACTCAACGGACCTCGCACCGAGAGGTCCGCCAGTGCTTCCGGCAGCGACATCCCCGCTCGCACGGCCGAGGCGAGGGTGTCGAGCGCATCGGGCCATGCCGCTCTCGCTGACCGGGTGCGTGCTCGTGCTCTCCTGCGAAGGAGCATGAAGGGCAGCAGGGCCATCACTGCCGCGGCGATCAGCGCCACGACCGGTACCGAGGTGATGACGAGTGCCCCGGCTCCGCAGACCAGCGCACCCGCGACGGCTACCGACAGCACGGAACTTGGAGTGGCATGCGGGAGAGCTGCGGAATCAACCAGCGCTTGCAGCCGGCTCCGCTTTCGCAGGCGTACGGATGGTTGCGCGAACGCCACGATGACGAGTAGGACTCCAAGTGCCAGGCAGAGTCCGATCAGGGCACCCATCACGCGGCCCGCATTCGCGCATCCGCGTCGCTGAGCAATCGAGTGAGATCGAAGCCCGCGCTTGCGAATCTCTCGGCGTGCGGCGGGAAGTCACCCCTTCGCTCCAATCCCGCACCACGATCACTGAAGATCTCTGCGAGCTCGATCACGCCCTGCTCGGTACGTCCGGAGAGTGCGGAGATCTCGCGCACGACCCGGCGGCCGCTGGCGAGAGTGGCCACGTGAACGACGAGATCGACACTGCCTGCCACCGTGGGCACGACGAAATCTCCCGGGATGTTCTGCCCGGCAAGCAACGGCAGAGTGCACAGCTTCGTGACTGCCTCGCGCGCGCTGTTGGCATGCAGAGTGGCCATGGATGGCATTCCGCTGTTCATGGCCACGAGCAAGTCGAGTGCCTCGGCCTGGCGCACCTCTCCCACGATCAGTCGGGTGGGCCGCATGCGCAGGGCTTCGCGCACGAGCCGTCGAAGGCTGACTTCGCCCGTGCCTTCCAGGCTCGCATCCCGTGTCTGCATCGCTACCCAGTCGGGGTGAGCCGTGCGAATCTCGAACACTTCCTCGCAGCTGATGAGGCGCTCATGCGAGGGAACGCAGCCGAGCAACGCATTGAGCATCGTGGTCTTGCCCGCCTGAGTGCCGCCTGCCACGATGACGTTGAGCCCGCTGATTACCGCTGCCTCAAGGAAGTTCGCGGCTTGGGTGGTCAGCGTTCCCAGCTGAACGAGCTCATCGACATGGGCCGCTCTCACGACGAAGCGTCGAATGTTGACCGACCAGTGGGCGCGGGTGATGTCGGGGATGACCACGTGCAGGCGACTTCCGTCACTGAGCATCGCATCGACGAACGGATTCGAGAGGTCGAGTCGGCGACCTGACGCTCGAAGCATTCGCTCGACGAGGTCACGTAGTTCCCCGTCGCTCAGGACGATCGTGGTCAGCTCACTGCGACCTTCACGAGCGATGAAGACTCGCCCGGGCTCATTCACCCAGATCTCCTCGACACCGGGATCGTCGAAGAGGGGCTGCAGTCGGCCATAACCGGTGAAGGCGGCCATGAGTTGTCGGTGAACATCGCTCGTGCTGTCATCGAGCCCGCTATCGACGAGGCATTCATCGATAACAGTGCGCACCCCGACCGGATTCTCCATCGGATCGACGCCGGCATCGAGCAGTGCCGAGCGCACGCGCGCGTGAAGTTCGTCGAGCATGGTGACCCCCGTCCGAGTGATGACTCCTCGACGGTAAGTCGATCAGCACGTGCGCACCAGGCTCAGTTCACGCACTGTGGATAACTAGGGAGCGATGAAGCGATCCCACGCAGCCTTGACGAACTCGGGATGCTCCATCTGCGCGACGTGCCCGGAGTCCGGAAGCACGACGACATGCGCATTCGGGAAGTACTTGGTCACCTTGTGCGCGGCGGCGGGATCGATCAGCGGGTCCTTCCGGCCGTAGATCACCAGAGTGGGGCAGGTGATCCTGGCTGCGAGCTTCCACGGACGCTGCGGGCCACGATCGAGGAAGGTCTTCATCAACCCGCGCAGCGATGCCAGGAAGGCATCGTTCGCGTATGGAAAGTGCTCGCGCGCCTTCGCTTCGTTCACCGCTTCCTGGTAGCGCTGCGGTGCTACTCGCGATGGTTCGGCGAAGCAAAGGTCAATCGAACCCTGCACGCGCTGCTCGGCAGGAACGTTGAGGAATTTCTCGACGAGTTTCTCTCCGACACCGGGGACGGCGATGACGGGAAGGTGCACATTGCCCTTGCCGAGACTGATGGTCGGCAGCGCGGGCGAGGTCATGGTCAATGAGCGCACGAGATCCGGACGCCGGGCCGCGATCTGCACGGCGACGGCACCACCGAGGGAATTGCCGAACAGATGTACCGGGCCGCCGCCCAGGTGATCAATGAGGTCGACCACCGCTCGTGCATGACCCAAGGGGGTCATGTCCCCGTCACGCGGCGGCGGCGACTGGCCGAATCCCCCGAGGTCTACCGCGTAGCCGTCGACCTGGTCACGCAGGGCATCCATGAGATCGGTCCAGTTGAGCGAAGAACCGCCGAGTCCGTGAATGAAGATCGCGAGAGGCAGGCCAGGAGTCGTGGGCTCGGCATGCCGAACCGACAGAGTGCGATGCGCCAGGGCGACGTCGGAGCGGGGCCACGGCGGAGCAAGCACGGAAGGGTTCACGAGTTCAGGTTACAGAAGACCTGCCCGCAAGGGTTACCCGTCGGTAGTGTTCAGATCATGACCGCCGAGCCCATTCGCACCGCTCGCCTGCCCAAGGCGGAGCGACGGGCGCAACTGCTCGAGGCGGCCCTCGAGGTGTTCTCGGCAGATGGCTATCACGCGGCCGGCATGGACCAGATCGCCGAGCGTGCCGGGGTTACCAAGCCGGTGCTATACCAGCATTTCCCGAGCAAGCTCGATCTCTACCTCGCTCTCCTCGACTCGGCGATCGACGACCTGCTCACCGCGACGAATGCCGCCATCGCGTCGACGAGCGACAACAAGCAGCGCGTACGCGCGACTCTCGACGCCTACTTCGGATTCGTCGACGCCCGCAAGAGCGGGTTCAGGCTCGTCTTCGAGAGCGACCTGATGAATGAGCCCGCCGTACGCGAGCGCGTGGAGAAGGCCGAATCGGCAATTGCCGAGTCGATTGCCCAGGTGATCGCCACCGACACGGGTCTGCGCGATGACCAAGCTCTGCTCCTCGGCTCCGGGCTCCAGGGAACCATGGAGATCTCCGCCCGCCGCTGGGTGCGCGACCCCGGCAGCATCACGCGCGACGAGGCGGCCGAGCTAGTCGCCACCCTGTGCTGGCGCGGTATCGGCGGCTTCCCGCTGACCCATCCCCCCGCATAGCGCTGACCCTGGCGCGCCCTCCGCGTTCGTCGATGGCGTAACCCCACCCAACTGCATGTCAGCGGCCTGCGTGAGAGCATGGAGCACGGCGTCCGAACGAGCGTTCGTCGAGTCAACGAAGGAGATAGGCCGTGGAGATCAAGGTCGGTGTCGAGAACACCCCGCGCGAGGTCGCACTCGAGAGCGAGCAGACACCTGAGCAGGTCACCGCAGCCGTCGAAGCCGCACTGGCCAATGGCACCGTGCTGTCGCTGACCGATGATCGCGGTCGCACCGTGCTGATCCCCGGCTCGAAGATCGCCTATGTCGAGATCGGCGCACCGTCCTCGCGCCGCGTGGGCTTCGGCTCCTAGTACTCCCCCGCTACGTCGGGCTCGCTACGCGGCGAGGCCGAGCGCCGTCATGCGCCGAGTGTGGTTCTCGGTAAGCCGCGCGAGCATCCGGCCCATCTCCGCGAGATCCGCACCGGGACGATCCACCCCGCCAACGATCAAGGATGACAGCGCGTCGCGCTCAGCGGCCACGCGCTGTGCCTGAGAGAGAGCCTCGCCGACCAGTCGACGGCCCCAGAGAGCCAGTCGACCGGCGACTCGCGGGTCGGCGTCAATGGCTGCACGCACGCGATCAACCACGAATGCCGAGTGCCCTAAGTCCTCGCACACCGTCTCGACGAGCTCGCGAGTGCTCGCATCGACGTAGCGCGAGATCTCGCGATAGAAGTCCATGCCGATGCCATCGCCGACATACGCCTTGATCAATCCCTCGAGCCAGTCGCTCGGCGTCGTGTGCGAATGGAATTCCGCGTACGACATCTTGAACGGACTCATCGCCTCCTCAGGATCAACGCCCATCTGCAGAAGCCGATCGCGGAGGTGACGGAAGTGCCGGAACTCGGCATTGGCCATCTCAGCCAGCGCTGACTCATCCCCGACCGTGGGCGCCAGGGCAGCATCGGAGGCGGTTCGCTCGAAGGCCGTGAGCTCGCCGTAGGCAAGAACGCCGAGGAGATCGATCACCGCCTCGCGGTAGACCGGATCAGTCTCCAATGCGGACGGATCGGGCGGGGTGAAGTCGTCAACCGGCTCACCTGGGGGCATTTCCTGCTCAGCAGTCATAGTGATTCCAGGGTATCGGGGGCCGGCGGGTAGAGTAATCCGTAATTACAAGGAGAATTTTGACTACTGACAGCGTTTCCGCCGTCGACCCCACCACTGCACCGACCTTCGCAGAGCTGGGCACCGACCCCCTTATTTCCGCCGCACTTGCCGCAGACGGCATCCACACGGCATTCCCTATCCAGGCCGCATGCATCGGTCTCGCCCTCGAGGGCAAGGACCTCATCGGCCAAGCCAAGACTGGCACGGGCAAGACCCTCGGCTTCGGCATCCCGCTGCTGCAGCGCGTCGACATGACCAACGACGGTCGTCCGCAGGCACTCGTCATCTGCCCGACTCGCGAGCTCGGCCTGCAGGTGGCCACTGACCTCGAGCGTGCCGGTCGCGAGAAGGGCGTGCGCGTGCTCGCCGTCTACGGCGGTCGCGCCTACGAGCCGCAGATCGACGCACTGAAGAAGGGCATCGACGTCGTCGTCGGCACGCCCGGTCGCATCATCGATCTCGCGCAGCGTCGCGATCTCGATCTCTCTCAGGTCAAGGTGCTCGTTCTCGACGAGGCTGACGAGATGCTCGACATGGGCTTCCTGCCCGATGTCGAGCGCATCGTGGCCCTCTTGCCCGACGTTCGCCAGACGATGCTGTTCTCGGCCACCATGCCGGGCACGATCCTGAATCTCGCACGTCGTTACATGACCCAGCCGACCCACATTCGTGCCGGCGAGATCGGCGACGATAACGCCACCGTCGATGCGATCGAGCAGCACGTGTGGCGTGCGCATCCGATGGACAAGGTCGAGCTCGTCGCTCGCATTCTGCAGGCCAACGGGCGTGAGCTCGCGATGATCTTCACTCGCACCAAGCGCAAGGCCCAGAAGATCTGTGACGAGCTCACCGAGCGCGGCTTCGCCGTCGGCACCGTTCATGGCGATCTCGGCCAGGGCGCCCGCGAGCAGGCACTGCGCGCCTTCCGCAATGGCAAGGTCGACGTCCTGGTCTGCACCGATGTTGCCGCTCGCGGCATTGACGTCGACAACGTCACCCACGTCATCAACTACGAGTGCCCTGACGACGAGAAGACCTACCTGCACCGCATCGGCCGCACCGGCCGTGCCGGTGCGAGCGGCACGGCAGTCACCCTCGTTGACTGGGAGGACATCGCCCGCTGGCAGATGATCGATCGTGCCCTGAAGCTTCCCTTCAAGGATCCGATCGAGACCTACTCGAGCAGCGATCACGTCTACACCGGCCTGAACATCCCCGCCGGCACCACAGGCAAGCTGCCGAAGTCACAGCGCTCGCGCGAGGGCCTGGGCGCCGAGGCCGTCGAGGATCTCGGCGAGACCGGCAAGAAGCCGAAGTCCGATAGCGGCCGCGGTCGCGATGGCAAGGGCGGCGACAAGCGCGGCGGCCACAAGGACGGTCACAAGAAGCACGACGATCGTCCGAAGTCCGACAAGCCCAAGGCTGACAAGCCGAAGTCCGACGCTGATCCCGATGCGAAGGCGAAGCAGGCGCGTCAGCGTCGTCGCACGCGCGGCGGCAAGTCGTCTGACGGCGCTGCAAGCACCGAGGGCTAGTTCGTCAGCCTGACCGAGATATCCACCCGACGGTCGCGGTAGCGGTCATGCACCGCGACTCGTCGGACACTCGAAGTCACTGAGCCCGAGACTCCGTGCGCCTTCAGGAATCCGCTGACCACGGCCGCACGCCTGACCGCGAGCGACCTGTCCAGCGGTGTTGCGCCCGTCGACCTCAGTGCACCTGTCACGCGAGCAATTGCCGACTGCCCCACGGGCATCTGGGAGATCATCGACATGAGAGATCGTTTGGCCTTCGCCGTGAGCACGGCGGACTTGTAAGGGAAGTAGACCCTGCTGCCGACCGAACTCGGTTTCAGCATGCCCGCTGCGGCGACTTGCACACCCACTGACACGCTACGCACCACCCGATCGGTGGAGAAGCCATTGATTTGCAGGGTATCGGAACCGACCTGCAGATCAGCGGGAGCAACCACTGATCCGGACACATCACCGATGTGGTCGGACATCAATGAGCCAAGGTGCACGAGGCGTGACAATGCGTAGATCCGTACCTGCGAGAGATCATCGAAACCTGAGCCGGTGACATCAATCCGACTTCCGGCAGTGACGATGAGAATTCCCCCCGGCGCGAGCGGGCTCGGCGACCCATCTGACTGCCGCGCCACCACGCTCAGACTCCATCCGGTGCCGATGACATCGAGGCCTGTACTTGTCGGATTCGCTTCAATTCGTACCGGTATCACGTGACCGTCAACCGTGACGATCTCGGACCCTGGTGCTAGCCCGCCATTCTCGACGATCGGATCGAGGGAACGGACTTTCACGACGACTAAGCCCGGCGTCGCCGAGGTCGTGGTCGTACCGCCTGATGAGGAGGCAACGGGCGGTGCCGCGATCACGAAGACCTTCACCGAGCTTCCCGCCTGATGGGTTGCCGTGGCTGCTGCCTCAGCTTCCAGCGTGCATGAGCCGGCAGAACTGAAGGTCACGATGGGAAGGGTCGGATCGGCTATCGCGCAATGCGTGAGACCTGCATCGATCACTGAATACTGAATCGCTCCACCATCCGACCCAGCTGCAGTCGTCATCGTGAGCGGGCTCGCAGTTGAGAGCACTCCGGCTGTTGGATTCCAGGTGACCGTTTGAGCGGCAGGGGCTATCTCAAAGGAACTTCTGAGCGTTGAGGCCCCGAGGAAGTTGGTGTTGCCTGCTTGATCAGCGTCCAGGATGCACGTGCCCGGCAGGAGCATTGTGACCGAGAGCTCGGCGGCCGAGCAGATGCTCGGAGTCGCACTCGTAAGGCCAACCGTCAGGTCCGAGTCACTCGTGGCCACGGCAGTGAAGGGCACGGTTGTGTAATCACGATCCGCAGGAGCCACGAAGGTGATGGATTGCACTGCCTTAACCGTCACGGTCACGGTCACCTCACTGCTGACAGCCTGCAGGTAGTTCGTGCTGGCCGCCTTCGTCGCCGTCACCCCGCACGTCGTTCCGACGTCACCAGTGGTGCGCAACTCACCCGCCACGATGCTGCAGCCGGCCGTGCCGGCTGTCGTCACCGCGTAGGTCACGGCCCCCGAACCCGCGCCACCCGCAGAGGACAACGACACCGGTACGCGGAAAGTGATGACTGGTGCGTTCATGGAGAGGGTCGGTTGACCGGACTTCGTGGCTACTGTGATCGTTTGCGGATCACTGTCCCGTGAGAGGTTGTTGGCATCTGCGACTCTCGTCGCTCGCACGATGCAGGTGCTTCCGACATCACCGGTCGATGTCAGCTGATCTCCTGCAATCGAGCACCCCGCACTACCCGCATTCACTACCGAGTAGCTGTACGCACCAATGCCGGAGCCCCCGGAGGCCGAGAGGGTGAGCGCTGATCCGAAGCTCTTGTCACCCAAGGACGTTAGAATCACCGCAGCTGGCTGGGTTCGCGCCGCAAGAGTCACCGTGGTGACCGCAGATGAAGCTGCGTTGTAATTTGCCTCCGATGCTTTATCCACCCTGACCGAACATGTACCCGCTCCAGTGCTGGTGAGCGTCGTCGCAGTTACCAAGGAGCAGCCAGCATTTCCTGCAGCAGTTACGACAAAACTAACTGTGCCAGTTCCTGAACCGCCTGAGGCGGCTAAAGGGAGATCGGTGCCGAACGTCCCCCGCACTGAGTCGAGGAGGACTGCCGGCTGATTGGCGGGCCCGAAGTTCACCGGCACATCGGCGGAGGCCGAGTTGTAGTTTGCATCCAATGCCTTGGCGACTGTCACCGTACAATTCCCGACAGATGTCGCCGAAAGCGTCGTGGCTGAGGGCATGGTGCAGCCTGCCGTGCCGGCGCTGGCAAGCGAGAAGCTCACCGCGCCAGTCCCAGATCCGCCAGAAGGCGAAAGCGTGAAGGGCATCCCAAACATGGCCGACGTCGCAGAAAGAGCAAGAGCTGACTGCGTGCCGGTGGCCACCGTGAATGTGAGCGTCGCTGATCCTGTACCTGCAGAGTTGGTAGCGCTGATTGTTGAGTTGAAAGTCCCTGCAGTCGTCGGCGTACCTGAAATCTGGCCAGTGGCTGTATTCACACCGAGCCCGGACGGAAGGCTCGTAGCGTTGTAACTCGTCGGATTATTGGATCCGGTGATGACATAAATCTGCATCACTTCACCGACCGTGGCGCTCTTCGAAAGTGACGAATTCACAACTGGTGTGACAGGTGGGGAGGTCACCGTGAAATTGAACTGGAACTCTGTGGAGTCCGCGTATCCGCAACTCCAGGACCATGTTTCGCTGTAGGTCCAAGATCCTTGCGCTGAGAAGGTTCCAAGAAACGTCCTCGTCGCAATGTCAAAGCGGATTCCCGAGGGCAGCGAACCCGAGCGTGCGCATTGTCGATATCCGCTCCAACTATAGGCATCGATAGTGAGGCCACTCTGACCGCAAGTAGCAAGAGTCTGGCCAGTTGTGCACGAGACGTTTCGCGTGGAGACATACGCATAGGACGCCTGCGCACTCGACAATCCAGACTGGATCGAGAATGCCACGATGACGGAAAGCCCAAAGGAGAGTGCTCGCCAAGGATTCAGACGGCCGCTAGAGCGCATCCAACCTCCCCCGCTACTCGTCGATGCCTCTTTCTCGCCTCGTTGCCTGTGACCATAAGTCCGTGCTGAATTGCCCCCAAACTGAATGTCACTCAACTGCGAAGTTTGGGGGGACAGCGCCATGCACCTGTCCCCGCTCATGGTGCTAGCACCCCATCGGCGTTACCAGACCTTGAGGCTCGTCCGCGGTGATCGTGAGGGCCGTACGATGACGATAACCGCGGAAAGGGGGTTGTGCATGCCGCAGGGCACTCGCGTCATGCTCGTTGACGATGACCCTTTCACGCGCATGATGCTCACCACGACCCTGAGAGCGCTGGAATGCGACGTGGTGGGCGATGCACCGAGTGCCGCTATCGCCCTGCGCATGGCTCGCGAGTGTCATCCGTCCGTCGCAGTCCTCGACCTGGACCTAGGGGAAGGCCCCACCGGAATCGATCTGGCGCACGGGCTTCGTACGCTCATTCCCTCCATTGGCATCGTGATGCTCTCGACCTACGAGGAGCCTCGACTGATGGGCTACAACCAGCCTCCACTGCCTGAAGGTTCGCTCTATCTGGTGAAGAAGACCGTTGTCGACCCTGCGGTACTGGGCCGCGCGGTCGTGATGTCGATCGACCCGATGGTGCGCGATGGCCGAGTGAGCGTCGGGCTCTCCCCTGATTCCCAGGTGCCCGCGAAGCTCACCGATCTTCAGATCGACATCATGCGTCTCGTAGCCGCAGGTCACTCCAATGCCGAGATCGCACGCCGCAGGTCGTTGACTGTTCCCTCCGTCGAGAAAGCCGTCGCACGCCTCATCAAGCAGCTGGATCTGCAGGCCACGCCCGATCAGAACCAACGCGTGATGATCGCCCAGGTGTACTACCAGCTGACCGGAGCGGTCAGTGCTCGACGAACCTGACTCACTCCACTCACGCACCGCACGCCAGCGCATCGGTGGCCGCTGGGCACTTGCCTGGCAGACCTACCTCATCACCGGGGTCCTCGGAATTATCGCGGTGCTGGCGGGTGAGGCTCAGGGCTCAGTCGGAGATTTCCCCGCCGGAAGCTGGCTCATTCTCGGACTCGCGGGAATGGCCGGCATCGGTATCGTCCTCGCAGCCCTCGACTACACGATCTTCCGCAACCGTCGTGAGCATCCCCTGCCGATCTGGGCCGTGGTACTCGCCGACGGCTTGCTCGGGCTCGTCTTCACCCTCGTCACCGGCCTCGGTGCCTCGTGGCTCGGCCTGACCACGTCAACCGAGCTTCTCGAGCGCTGCATCCTGAACGCGATGTATGCGATGTGGTGGGGACCAACGCTCAGCTACTTCATGGACCTTCGCGAGCAATGGACCTCCGAACGCAACCTGCTCGTGGCCGACTACGTTCAAGTCGAGCTCACGGCAATTCAGCAGGGCGAACTGGTGGGCCTGCTTCAGGAGGAGCTCGATACCGCAATCGACGACGAGCTCAGTCCTGCACGCGAGCGGATGACATCACTTCGAGCCGAGTTTCATGCTCCCGAGCAGGATGGCGAGCGGACCCCAGCCGACTGGCACGAGGCGGCGACTCTCCTGCGTGGCACTGCAGAGAATTCCATCCGGCCGTTGAGCAGGCAGCTGCTCAAGGATGCCGAGAGGGCCTACACCGGAACCCGATGGTGGACCCTGCTCGGAAACGTAGTGAGCAAGCAGCCCTTCCGGCCTCTCACCCTCGCCGTCATCGACATCCTCGGCACCTTCTCCTCGCTGATTCGCGTCTTCGGCGTGACCCGCGGCCTCACTCTCCTCTTCGGCGGTCTTGCCCTGTCCGTTCTGCTGATGCTGAGCGCGAATGCGCTCATGCGGCGCGCTCCGCATCGGCATTCGGTCATCTTCATCTGCACGCTGATCACCCTCCAGTCCACGGTGCTCGTACGCGGCTACTTCCGAGATCAGTGGGTGCCGGGCTCCGCTTCCGCGTCGTGGGCCATCACTCAGGTGATCGCCGGCATCGCTGTTGTCTTCGTGACATCGGGCATCGGCGCCTGGTGGAGTCAGCGAGTCGAGATCCGAGCGACACTTCGCGAGGAGATCCGCGCTGACCGCGTGCGGGCCATGGCGCTGAGCCAGCAGGTGGCCCTGCTTGCGCGCGAGACCTCGCTGGTACTGCACGGCTCAGTACAGACCCGTCTCGTCACGTGCGCGATGGCCATCGAGCAGGCAGGTGAGTCCGGCGATGCGGCCCTATTGAATTCCGCCCTCAATGAGGCGATTGCCGTGCTCGAGCGACCTACCGCACCCGCCCCCGAGGCCCGAACGCTCATCAATGAGGTCTCACGCAAGATCGAGCTCTGGGAGGGCCTGTGCTCGTTCACCGTGTCGATAGATCCCGCAATGCCTGCTGTCACGCCAGCCGCGGCAATCACGATTGGACGCATCGTGGAGGAAGGCATCTCCAACGCCATCCGGCACGGCAAGGCAACTTCTATCGATATCTCCGTCAGCCGACTCGATGAGTCGACCGCGCGCGTCCAGGTGCTCGACAATGGGCGCGGCCCACAGGGAGGCAAGGCAAGTGTCGGAAGTGCCTACGTGCAGCAGGCGAGCGCGAATCGCTGGAGCCTGACTGCGGTGACGTCCGGAACCCAGCTCGAGGCTTTCATCAGCGCATAACGCGCTGGGCCAAGGCGCGGTATTCCACCGCGCCCTTCGACTTGGGCGAGGTCGCCAGGATGCTGCGTCCGACTGCCGGAGCCTCGGCGAAGCGAATCGAGCGCGTGATCGGGGCAAGAACCTCCACCTTGTAGCGCGGCCCTAGGTCATTGAGCACGGCCTTCGCATGCGCGGTGCGACCGTCGTAGAGGGTCGGCAGGATGCCGAGCACGCGAAGGCGCGGATTGATGAGTCGCCTTACGTCGGCGATGGTCTCCATGAG
>JBJSWO010000142.1:0-5558 GCA_046085905.1 Actinomycetes bacterium
GGTGACGGAATCGCCGACTGCCGGTGCCGAGACGTACACGATGTCTCCAAGGGAATCCTGGGCGTAATGCGTGATGCCGATTCGCAGGACGCCGTCAGCGCCGGCGCGCACCCACTCGTGCTCAGCCGTGTAGCGAAGATCCTCCGGGTACATCAACACTCCAGTCGTCTCGTGGTGAGGGAACTCTAACGCACGGGTTCTGGCCTGCCCTGGCTGCCGGAGCCCAGGGAACGGGCGATTGCGACATAGGAGATACCGGCCCACCAGTAGAGGCCGACCCCCCAGGCCGAGAAGGCCCAGCCCAGGGCGGAGGCCCAGGTGCCGACTGTGCCCGGCATCGTCGAGAGCAGCAGGAACGGGAAACCCCAGAGTAGGCAGAACGTGGCCGCCTTGCCCACCAGGGTGACTGGCAGGGCGAGCAGGCCGCGGCGACGCAGATACGGCAGAAGGCCCAGCAGCATCACGTCGCGCGCGGCAAGGGCAATGACCAGCCACCACGGAATGATGCCCCGGATCGCCAGGCCGATCACCGTGGCCGCGATGTACAGGCGATCAGCGAGCGGATCCAGTAGTTCGCCCAGCCGACTCATCTGGCCGGTAGCCCTGGCCACGGCACCATCGAGCCAATCGCTGATTCCGGCGAGGACTAGGAGCACGAACGCCCATCCATCTGCATGCTGGGCGAGAAGCAGCCACAGGAACACGGGAACCCCGAGAAGCCGGGCAAAGCTCATGAGGTTGGGAATGGTCCAGATTCGATCGCGGACGTCACTCATTGACTCTCCGTCTCATGAGCCAAAAGGCGCCGACTGCGAGGGCGATACCGGCGAGAAGCAGCAGTCCCCCACTGATCCCCAGAACGAGGGCAGCCAGGGGGGCACGCGGTGCCGAGTACTGGAGCGTGGCCTCCACTCGTACGCCTGGTGCTCCGGACGCGTTGGCGATTGCCACCGTCTGTCGCCCCTGCACGGCAAGTTCGAGCGGCGATCCCGACACGAGCCACGAGGGAGTGGTCACCCAGGGCTCGTCTGAGCGCACCCCGGACACATGCGTCAATGACCATGTTCCGTCGGATCGGTAGGCGGCATCGAACTCTCGCGATCCGATGAATTCATCAACCGTGTCCGTCTGCGCGACTCCCGCGAGAAGAACCTGGGAGTCGTCTGAGTCAAGGCGCAAGGTGGTTCGACCATGTACGGGGAGGACAGGGATCTGCACGCGCGCGGACTCCACGTCAATGACGACTGCCGATGACGTGGGCGCCGAGGTGATCGTGCCCAAGGAAGACGTGGCAATGCCATCGGAGCCGAAGGCGGCATTGACCCACATCGAGACCGCGAGCAGTCCGGCACCGGCGATCACCATGATCGCCCCAAGCGTTGCCAGAAGTGCTCGTCTCACCTGTCTCCTCCGTTGACGCGAGACTAACGGAAGCCGAAGAGGTAGATCGTTGCGATGATCCCGACGCCGATGACGAGTCCGCGCAGGATGGCGTCAGGCAATCGCCGCGCCCACACCCCGCCCACCAGTCCACCTGGGATGGCACCCAATGCGACACACGCCGCCACGGCGACATCGACGTGACCGGTTAGCAGGAAGACGAGCGCCGCCGAGAGGTTCGCCGCGGCCGCGAAGGCGTTCTTGGCCGCATTCGCCCGCTGGATGTCGGTGTCGTAGCGAATACCGAAGAGGGCGAGAAGCACGATTCCCTGGCCCGCACCGAAGTACCCGGAGTAGATCCCGACAAGTCCACCCCAGGGCCAAAGGGTTCGCGGCAGTTCGCCGGCCCGGGAATGGCGCGCTCGGAGCCAGCGGGAGACCAAGGGTGAGATCGCGATCAGGACGGTGGCCGCGAGTACCAGCCACGGAATGACGGCAGTGAAGACACGCTCATCGAGACTGATCACCAGGAAGGCACCGGCGAGAGCACCGACGCAGCCTGCGCCGATCGGCCATCGCAGGATCGTCAGTCGGTCACGCCACAGCGATCGATACGCCCACGCTGACGTGAGCGAACCGCCCACCAGGCCGAGACCATTGGATCCATTGGCCGTGACAGGCGGTACCCCCACGCTCGTCAGCACCGGGTACACGAGCAGCGTTCCGGAGCCGACGGCAGCATTGATCACTCCGCCGCCGAAGCCTGCGATGGCGATGAGCGCCCACTGCAGGAGGCTCACGCTCGGGACTTGCGCGCATAGAACCGACCGCTGTCGTACGTCACCTCGATCGGGAATGAGAATGCGGCGGACAGCACTGTTCCGGTGAGCACGGATCGAATGGGGCCGCTCTCGACCACTCGACCTTGCGAGAGGACAAGTGCATGGGTGAATCCCGCGGGGATCTCCTCGACATGGTGCGTGATCAGGACAAGGCCGGGCGACAGCGGATCCGCGGCCAGCCTCTCGAGCCTCTCGACGAGATCCTCGCGCCCCGCGAGATCGAGGCCGGCGCCAGGCTCGTCGAGCAGGAGCAACTCCGGGTCGGCCATCAGCGATCGAGCGATCAGGCAGCGCTTGCGCTCCCCTTCCGACAGCGTGCCGAATGTGCGCTGTGCCAGGTGCGTGAGATCCCAGGCGCGGAGTAGCTCGTCACGACGAGACTCGTCAGCCGGGTCGTACTCCTCGATCCATCGACCCGCGACGGCCTGAGCTCCGGTCATGACGGCGTCCGCGACGGACTCCCCCGGCGGCAAGTCGATGAGCTCTCCGCTGCTTGCCCAGCCGATGCGCGTGCGCAGCTCGGCCATGTCGGTGGCCCCGAGCTCCTCGCCCAGGACCTCGATGAGCCCGCGCGTCGGGAACATCCGGCCGGCCAGGATCGACAGGAGTGTGGTCTTGCCGGCCCCGTTAGGCCCGATCACGACCCAGCGCTCACCCTCCGAGACACTCCAGCTCACGTCATCGAGCAGGAGCGATTCGCCACGGCGCACCGTGAGTCCGACGCCCGTAAAGACCTCTGCCACGTGCAGAGCCTATGCCGACCCGTCTCCACGGTTCGCACTAGTCTGAGCGGGATGAAAGACGCAGCCGCCGGCACTCTCCTGCTCATCCTCACGGGTCAAGACCGTCCGGGTGTCACCCGTCGGGTGAGCGGAATCCTCACCGAGCACGACGTCACCATCCTCGATATCGAGCAGATCGTCGTGCGCGGTCATCTGATGCTCTCGTTCCTCGTCTCCTCTCCTGCCAGCGGTGCCCAGACCGACCAGATCACGCGTGATATTCGAGAGTTCGGAACGCAGACGGGCTTCGACGTTCTTGTGCACCAGGGCGAACCGGAGGAGGACGCCGGTCGCCACGGGCGTATCCAGGTCACTGTCATGGGGGCCCCACTTCGCCCTGCAGCGATCGCCCGCGTGGCCAGCGAGATATCCGATCGCGGTGGGAATATCGACCGCATCCGGCGCATCGCGAGCTACCCAGTGACAGCGGTGGCCTTCGAGGGCTCAGGTGCTGACGTTGCCGAGCTGCGCAGTGCGCTCGCCGCCGCCGCGGTCGAGATCGGAGTCGACATTGCCGTGCAGGCGGCCGGTCTCGATAGACGCGGCCAGCACCTCGTGGTCATGGATGTCGATTCGACCGTGATCCAGGACGAAGTCATCGACCTGCTTGCCGACGAGGCAGGCACTCATGCTCAGGTAGCCGAGATCACCGAGCGCGCCATGGCCGGCCAGCTTGACTTCAGCGCATCACTCCGCGCTCGCGTGGCCCTGCTCGAGGGGCTTCCCGCCGATGTCATCGAACGCGTTCGCGAGCGCATCACGCTCACCCCCGGGGCTCGCACACTGTGCCGCACATTGCGCAATCTCGGTTACCGCGTCGCACTTGTCTCGGGCGGCTTCACTGAGGTGATTGCCCCTCTCGCCGCGGAACTCGGGGTCGATCAGGTGAGAGCGAACACCCTCGAGATCATCGACGGCAGACTCACTGGCAAAGTGGTGGGCGACATCGTTGATCGTGCCGGCAAGAGATCGGCACTCGAGGAGTTCGCTCGCGAGTACGGGATCCCCATGAGTCGTACGATCGCCATCGGCGACGGGGCCAATGACGTTGACATGCTCCAGGCTGCCGGTCTGGGCATAGCGTTCAACGGCAAGGCAGCCGCCCGAGATGCGGCAGACAGCTCGGTGAGCGTTCCGTATCTCGACTCCGTGCTCTACCTGATGGGCATCTCGCGCGAGGAGATCGAGGACGCTGACGTGCAGGCAGGCCTGAGCATCAGCGCTCCGCCGGTCAGCTAGCCCTGGGCACGGCGTAGGTGAGGAGCTCTGCCTCGCCTGCGCTCAGGGACCCCCACGTCGGCAGTCGCAGCACACACACGGCACCCGTGGGGTACTTCAGCGTGATGTGCGCCAGCCAGCCCTGGGGGTCACGACCCGTCAGCCGATCGATGAGCTGCTCGATACCGGGGTTATGCGCGACCACTAGAAGTGTCGAGGCGGTTGCCTGTGCCAGCAAGGTCATCAGTCTTCCCACTGATGCCTCATAGAGGGCGGGAACCGTGGTCTGCACGAACGACGGAGCAGCAGCGGTGAGCACGCCTGGCTCGACACCGGACCAAGTCTGCTGCGCACGACGTGCGCTGGAGACCCACGCCTCGTCGATGGCGAAAGCCTGCTGGGCGAACCACTGGCGTGCAGCCTGGGCATCGCGACTACCGCGATCATTCAGAGGCCTGTCATGGTCGGTGACACCCAGCGGATATGCGGACTTCGAATGCCGCATCAGGATGAGATCAGGCACCTTGTGAGTGAACTCCGCCATCCACATGAATGATCTCGCCGGTCGTCGCCGGGAACCAGTCCGACAGAAGTGCGACGCATGCACGTGCTGCCGGCTGCGGATCATCGAGATCCCACGCCAGGGGTGCGCGGGTCGCCCACACGTTCTCGAAATCATCGAATCCCGGGATGCTCTTTGCTGCCATCGTGCGAATCGGACCGGCGGCAATGAGGTTGACGCGAATTCCGGAGGGGCCGAGGTCACGGGCCAGATAACGCGAGGTGCTCTCGAAGGCAGCTTTCGCCACGCCCATCCAGTCGTACTTCGGCCAGGCGATCGTGGCATCGAAATCGAGTCCGACGATGGCGGAGCCTGCCGGCATCACCGGCTTGGCGGCGACAGCCAGAGCCTTGAGCGAGTAGGCCGAGACATGTACCGCGGTGGCGACGTCTTCCCACGAGGTGTTCAGGAAGTTCCCGCCAAGTGCGGCCTCGGGGGCGAATCCGATGGAGTGCAGTACCCCGTGCAGTTCGGGAGCATGCTCGCGCACACGATCGGCGAGGGCATCCAGATGCTCGACATTCGTGACATCGAGCTCGATGACGGGAGCCTCGGCCGGGAGCCTTGAGGCCGATCGCTTCGTCAGCGACATGGTGCGTCCGAATGACGTCAGGATGACCGAGGCGCCTTGCTCCTGCGCGAACTTCGCGACATGAAAGGCGATCGACTGATCGGTGAGCACCCCGGTGACGAGGATGGTCTTGCCGTCGAGAATTCCCATGTCGAGCCCTTCGTACGTCAGTGGCCGAGTCCGAGTCCGCCGTCGACCGGGAT
>JBJSWO010000143.1:0-21370 GCA_046085905.1 Actinomycetes bacterium
GTGCGTGATCGACCTGCGCTACGACCGCGAGCGTGAGGCCTTCCCGCTGCCGGAGTTCATTGCCGATCACCTGCACGCGCCGATCCTCCCCGATCACTGGAAGTCCGACGAGGAGGCCCGGAAGCTGCCGGCGGATCAGTACCTGGTTGCCGTTTATCACGAGATGCTCGACCTCGGCGGCGATGCGATTCGAGCCATCCTCGACTCCCTGGCCTTCGGTGACTCCTACCCGGCCGTGTTCTTCTGCATGGCGGGCAAGGACCGCACCGGAGTCGTCGCAGCGATCGTGCTCTCTCTCCTGGGCGTCAGCGAGGCTGATATCGCAGATGACTTCATCCTCAGCGGCGACGAGGTGGTCGCCCTGGTCCAGTACCTCAAGGGTCGCGAGAACATCGAGGATCATCCGATGATGAATCAGCGCGAGGAACTGCTGCGGGTGCCCCGCAGCGCCATCGAGCTGTTCCTCTCTGATGTCGACGAGAGGTTCGGTGGCCTGCCGGGCTACGTGGCCCAGCTCGACGTCCCCGCTGCCACGGTGGAAGCATTGAGGGAACGACTGCTCGACTAGAACGCATCACGCCAGCACCGCAGCACGACCCGACCGAAGTGAAGAAGAAGGCACTGGAGGAACCATGATCAACCGCGAGGCCCTGTACATCGACGGAGAATGGATCAAGCCGGCCACCGGTGAGGTCATTGAGGTCGACGAGGCAGCGACAGAGGAGATCATCGGCACCGTGCCCGCGGGCGACGCCGCCGATGCCGAGCGCGCGATCCTCGCCGCTCGTCGAGCCTTCGACGACTGGTCCACCACCCCGATCAATGAGCGCGCTGATGTCGTGCAGGCACTCGCTGATGGCCTGCGCGCCAATGAGGCAGAGCTCGCCAAGATCATGGCTCAGGAGGTCGGCTCGCCGATCGCCATCGCCGAGCGCGTGCAGGTCGGTCTCGCCGCCTCCGTGTTCGAGACCATGGCCGAGGCCGCACGCGAGATGCCGGCGGAGGAGCGCATCGGCAACTCGATGGTCATTCGCGCCGCTGCAGGCGTTGTCGGTGCCATCACTCCCTGGAACTACCCGCTGTACCAGCTCGCCGCGAAGGTCGGCCCGGCCCTCGCGGCCGGCTGCACGGTCGTCGTCAAGCCGAGCTCGGTGGCCCCGCTGGCTACCTTCGTGCTGGCCGACTTGATCCATGAGCTCGGGCTGCCCTCAGGAGTCTTCAACCTGGTCTCCGGTCGCGGTGCGCTCGTGGGCGAGCTGCTCTCCTCGCACAAGGAGATCGACATGGTGAGCATCACCGGCTCGACCGGTGCCGGCGTGCGCGTCTCGCAGGCAGCTGCTCCCACCGTGAAGAAGGTCGCGCTCGAGCTCGGCGGCAAGTCGGCGTTCCTGCTGGCCCCTGGTGCTGATCTCGACGAGGCCATCCCGAACGCGGTGCGCGGCTCCTTCGTCAACAACGGCCAGACCTGCTCGGCCACCACCCGCCTGATTGTCCCCAACGCCATCCTCGACGAGGTCGAGCAGCGCGTGGCCGCGATGGTCAATGCCTTCGTCATCGGCAACCCGCTCGACCCGTCGGTCACCCTCGGCCCGGTCGCCTCGGCCGGCCAGTTCAAGACCGTGAAGGACTACATCGACATCGGCATGACCGAGGGCACGCTGATCGCGGGCGGCCCCGGCCCGGTCGATGGCCTGGACCGCGGTTACTTCGTCAAGCCCACGGTCTTCAGCCGCCTGTCACCCAAGGCGCGAGTCGTGCAGGAGGAGATCTTCGGCCCGGTGCTCGTCATCGTCGGCTACGACACCCTCGAGGAGGGAATCGCGATCGCCAACGACAGCGAGTTCGGACTCTCGGGCGCGGTGTTCGCCGCAGATATCCCCGAGGCAGTGCGCATCGCCAAGCGTCTGCGCACCGGCCAGGTCGCGATCAACGGCGGTCGCTTCAATGCGAAGGCGCCGTTCGGCGGTTACAAGACCTCCGGCATCGGACGCGAGCTCGGTCATCACGGCCTGATGGAGTACTTCGAGCTGCAGAGCCTGCAGTTCCCGTCGGCCGATGAGCTGGGCAACTTCGGCACGACCGTCTGATCTCGATCCGATGACCACTGCCCAGGAGCTCGGTATCGCGGAGCCGTGCGAGATCCTTCTTGTGCGCCACGGAGTTCCGCAGCCTGACGGCACCATGAATCCCGGTCTGGGCGTCGAGGGCCGCGACCAGTCGCGCAGCCTCGTCGCTCATCTGCGCGGCGAGAGCATCGACGCGATCTATTCGAGTCATCTCATCCGTGCGGTGCAGACCGTCGAGCCGCTCGCGGCCGAGCGCGGTCTCGAGATCACCATCGATGAGCGACTGCGCGAATGGGTGTCGGGCGCCACGGCCTATACGGGCACCGAGGGCATGGTCGACCAGTCGCGCACCAAGGCCTTCCTCGAGGGCAGGTTCGAGGAGGGCTTCGTGCCTGCGCACAACGATGCCGAGCTGCGCGCGAACATGGTCGCAGTCATGACCGAGATCGGCCTGGCCCATCAGGGGCAGAAGGTGGTGGCCGCCAGCCACGGCGGGGCCACGAACTCCTTCCTCGCCTACGTCATGCAGAGCCCGCTCAAGTTCTTCTTCAATCCCGGCTATGCCTCGATCTCGCGCGTGCAGGTGTGGCCCGACGGCCGCTTCGTGCTGCTCTGCGTCAATGAGCTCACCCATGAGCGCGATCGCGGTCCGGGCATGCTGCCCATCGGCTAGTCACGCGCTCGGGACCTTAGTCCCCTCGTAGTCACGACTTTCTGCCGGCCTGCTGCCGGATTCCTCCTGCGATAGTTGTCGAGTAGTCATCTAGACAACTTCGGCGCGGTATCGCGCACGGCCGGGAGGACAGCCATGACCGAGATGATCGCCGACGACATCGAGATCGAGATTGCGGAGCCCGAGGTCCCCAAGTGGCTGCGCAGCGACGTGCTCGACGGCGAGGCTCGCGAGCAGGCGATGGACATGATGCGTCGGCTCACCGTTCACCTGAAGGCGAAGACGACTGATCAGGCCGAGTCGACCCTTGAGGAGCCGATCGACAACTACCTCGATCCCGAGGTCTTCGCCTCCGAGGTGAATCTCGTCTTCAAGCGCATCCCGCTTCCGCTCGCGCTCTCCGCGGAACTCGTCGGCAAGAACACCTTCAAGTCGACCGAGGCCGTTGGTGTACCGGTCGTGATCACTCGCGATGCCAAGGGGGTGGCGCACGCGATGATGAACGTGTGCCGTCATCGCGGGGCGCTGCTCTGCGAGGGTCGTGGTGAGGCGCGGGCGCTGACCTGCCCGTATCACGCATGGAGCTTCGGGATGGATGGCGAACTCAGGGGCATCTACGGCGACAGCACGTTCGGTGACTTCGACAAGTCGCAGCGCGGTCTGATTCAGCTCCCGGTGGTCGAGAAGCATGGCGTGATCTGGGTCTGCCTGACTCCGGGCCTGACGATCGACATCGACTCATGGCTGGGGGAGTGGGGCGCGCAGCTGGCCTCGCTCAAGCTCGACGAGTGCCACGTGTTCAGCTCACGACAGATGCCCGGCCCGAACTGGAAGGCCACGATCGAGGGCTACCTCGAGGCGTACCACTTCGCAGCCACTCATCCGAACACCGTGTTCACGGTGAACCACGGCAACACCATGGTCTTCGATGGCTTCGGCCCGCATGAGCGTCTCGGGTTCGCGCTGCGCACCATCGACGAGGTCATCGACGGCCCCGAGGAAGAGTGGGATCCCTCGCACCACGTAGGCCCGATCTTCTGGACCTTCCCGGGCTTCTCGATCGCCGGCGGCTGGCGCCAGCGCATGACGGTGGCCCTGTGCCTGCCGACTACCAAGGTCGACGAGTCGATCACCGAGCATCGCATCGTGGTGCGTCACGAGATCACCGATGACGTGCAGCATGAGCTCGAGGTGATGCGCGACTGGTTCTACGACGTCGTCTACAACGAGGATTACCTCACCCAGTACGGCGTGCAGAAGGGCGTGGGAGCCACCGGCGGCCACACCCAGATCTTCGGCCGCAATGAGATCGGAGTGCAGTACCTGCACGGCACCATCAACCGACTGTGCGACGAGGGCCTGGCGGCTGCCCGAGCCGAGGGTGACACCCGGGAGTACCGACTGCCTCGCCAGGCCTGAGCGGGGGAGTCAGCCCGGCAAACACCCCGTGGCCCTGGTAGTCGTCTAGACAAGTTGATACGCTCGGCGGACCCGTCTGACTAGGAGTTCACGTGAGCGAGACCGCCCAGACCGAAGCCGTCGTCCCGGCCTATCTGCCCAGCGACATCCTCAATGGCGCGGCGCGCGATGAGGCCATCTCGATGATGCGTCGCCTGGTTGCTCACACCAAGAACAAGACCACCGATCAGGCTGACGCCCCCTTCCTTGAGCCGGCGGCGAACTACCTCGACGAGGAGATATTCAAGAACGAGATCGAGCTCATCTTCAAGCGGATTCCGCTGCCCTTGGCTCTGTCCTGCGAGCTGCCGAAGAAGAACTCGTACAAGGCCATCGAGGTCGTGGGCGTGCCCGTGGTCATCACGCGCGATGCCAAGGGTGATGTGCACGCGATGCTCAACGTGTGCCGTCACCGCGGTGCGCTGATCTGCGAGGCCGGCCACGGCGAGTCACGTGCGCTGACCTGCCGCTACCACGCCTGGTCCTACGGAATGGACGGCGAGCTCAAGGGCATCTACGGCGAGAGCACCTTCGGTGACTTCGACAAGTCAGAGCGGGGCCTCGTCACGCTGCCCGTCGTGGAGAAGCACGGCGTGATCTTCGTGTGCCTCACCCCCGGTCTCGAGATCGACATCGATTCATGGCTCGGCGACTTCGCCCCCGTGCTCGAGAGCCTCAAGCTCGCCGAGTGCCACCTGTTCAGCTCGCGGATGATGCCCGGCCCGAACTGGAAGGTCGCGATCGAGGGCTACCTCGAGGGCTACCACTTCGCGTCCTTGCATGCGAACACCGTCTTCAAGACGAACCTGTCGAACACCGCGATCTTCGACGGCTTCGGGCCGCACGAGCGCGTCGCCTTCGCCCTTCGCGAGATCGAGAATCACCTCGATGATCCCGAGGAGACCTGGGATCCCACGGCCAATGTCGGCTCGATCAACTGGCTGTTCCCCGGGTTCTCCATCGCCGGTGGCTGGCGCCAGCGGATGGCCATCGGATTCCCGCTGCCGACCACGAATGTCAACGAGTCGATCACCGAGCAGCGAATTCTCGTCCGCACTCCGATCCCCGACGACGAAGCCGGCCGCCACGAGCTCGAGGTAATGCGCGACTGGTTCTACGACGTCACTTACGGCGAGGACTACATCACCGGCTACGGCGTGCAGAAGGGCGTAGCGGTCACCAGCGACAAGACCCAGATCTTCGGCCGCAATGAGCCCGGCGTGCAGTACGTGCATCGCACGATCAACCGCCTGGCCAAGGAGGGTGCCGAGGCCGTCTACGGCGATGCCTCGAAGGTCAAGCTCCCGGTCGTGCTCCAGGACTGAGCGTTCCTCGCATCGCAGGACGACCAACTTTCCAGTTTCCATTGACTCACTCCAGTAACTGGTGTGAGATGACCGCACGACACGTTGGCGGCCCAGATCGGGCCTGCCTTGATCACCAGGAGTTCACATGGGCAGTCTCGACGGCCGCGTAGCGGTTATCACCGCCGGCAGCACCGGCATCGGCTTCGGCATCGCACAGGCATTCATCGCCGAGGGCGCGTCCGTCGTCATCGGCAACCGCGATGAGAAGAAGGGCGACTACGCCCTTGAGCGCCTGGCCGCCGGCGACCGTGCCGTGTTCAAGAAGACCGACGCCCTCGTGCGCGAGCAGGTCGATGCACTGGTCGACTTCGCCGTCGAGAAGTACGGGAAGATCGACATCATGGTCAACTGCGCCGGTGGCTCCGATGGCTGGGCACTCGTCGGCGATCTCAGCGACGAGGCATGGCTCAAGGGCCTCGAGTGGAACGCCAGCACCGCGTTCTGGGGCACCCGCCGCGCGCTGAAGTACATGGTTCCCGCGGGCTACGGCCGCAT
The DNA here is from genome assembly GCA_046085905.1 of Actinomycetes bacterium. Lineage (GTDB taxonomy): Bacteria > Actinomycetota > Actinomycetes > S36-B12 > S36-B12 > CAIKZY01. The sequence continues at coordinate 6,060 of JBJSWO010000143.1, forward strand.
CCTGAACATCGCCTCCATCGAGGGCAAGATCGCCTCGAAGGTGGCCGTCAGCCACTACATCGCCGGCAAGCACGCGATGATCGGCCTCACCAAGGCCACGGCCGTTGAGTACGGCACCACGGGCGTCACCTGCAACGCGATCTGCCCCGGTCCGGTCGAGACCGAGCTGATGAAGGACGCCGGCGCTCAGGTGGCCGCAGCATCGGGCATCACCTACGAGGCCTTCCTGCAGGACTTCGCCAATGACTGCCTGACCAAGGAGCTCCAGACGGTCGAGCAGGTTGCCGGCATGGCACTGCTGCTCGCCGGTCCGCTCGGCAATGGCATGACCGGCGCGACCTACAACGTCGACGGCGGCTCCGCACCGTTCTAAGCACGAGCGTTTCGTCCGACTGCACCGCCCGCGAACCCTGCGAGCGGTGCAGTCGCACGAGAAGACCTGAACAACCGCATCACTCGAATACCGAAGCGAAGGAATTCCCATGATCGACTCCTGGATCGTCGACTGGCAGCGCGACGAGAAGCTGCCGTACTACACCCGCGCGAATGCCGGTGAAGTGCTCGCGGATCCGGCAAGCCCCCTGGGCTGGTCGCTCGTGTTCGAGGAAGGCCTGCTGCCGGGGTGGTTCCGGGGCTTCGTCGACTTCGGCATCTACGCGCCGGACGAGATGAGCGGTCCGAAGTGGGCCGTCGTCGGAGTCTTCGGCGGCTACTTCTACCTCAACCTCTCGCACATGCGCCTCCTCGGCCTGCGCCTGGGCGCCGATCTCGAGAAGTTCGACGCTGATCTGCTCGGCTCGCATCCCGATACCCCTCCGTACATCCCCCGGGACGGTGACATTCGCCCTGATCTCACGGAAAAGGCCATGGGCACGATCGGCGGCATCCTGGGTGCCACGTCATTCCCGGTCTTCGAGGAGGATCGTCGCCGCACCGGCCGCTTCCGCGCCGAGCGCCCTGACCTCACGACTCTGAGCGACGCCGAGCTGGTCGCACGAGCCCGCTCGTTCATCCCCGAGCTCGACAATGCGTTCTACCAGCACGACTTCTCCAGCCTGGGCTCCACCCTCGGCCCGACCATGCTCGATGGCCTGTGCGCATCCGTCGGCCGCCCCGAGCTTCAGCTCGAGCTGATCTCGGGCCTTGGTGAGGTGCAGTCGGCCGCACCGTCGACCGGCCTCTGGAATCTCTCCCGCGAGGCGAACGCCTCGGCCGAGATCACCGCGCTCTTCGATCAGGGCCCCGAGGCGGTTCTCGCCGCGGTCACGAACCCGTCAACCGATGCGGAGCGTGCCTTCGCGAAGTCCTTCCACGACTTCCTCTTCGAGTTCGGCTACCGCGGCCCGAATGAATGGGACATCCACTCGCTCTCCTGGGAGTCCGAGCCGCTGCAGCCGCTCAAGCTCGTCAACGGCATTCGCAAGGCCTCCGACGCTGACTCGCCTGCTGCTCGCCACGAGGCGCTGGCCGCACGTCGCGAGGCCGCGGCCGAGACCATGCGCGGGCTGCTCGCGGGCAATGACGAGGCGCTCGGCACCTTCGAGATGGCCTTCGCCTCCGCGAAGATCACCGTGCCCTCGCGCGAAATGACCAAGGCCACCTCGTGCGCCACGATCAACGAGGTGCGCATGGCGATCCGCGAGCTCGGTGCTCGCGGCGTGGCGGCAGGTCTCTACGAGCGCCCGGAGGACGTCATGATGCTCATGAACGACGAGCTCGATGACTACGTCAAGGATCCTGCGGCGTTCAGGGATCTCATCGCCCTGCGACTGATGGAGTACGCCCAGCTCTTCGAGCTCGAGCCGCCGTTCATCATCGCCTCCGATCCGCTGCCGCTCTCGCAGTGGAAGCGCCGCGCGGCAACGCGCATCACCCCGCTCGAGGTCGGAGGCGTGCTCGCGGGTATCGGCGGCGGCGCCGGCCGCTACACCGGCAAGGTGTGCGTGCTCCATGATCCGTCCGACATGGCCAAGCTCGAGCCCGGCGACGTTCTCGTCGCACCGTTCACCGATGCGGCCTGGACTCCGCTCTTCCTGATCGCCGGCGCAGTGGTCGTCGATGTCGGCGCACTGAACTCGCACGCAGTCGTCGTCAGCCGCGAGCTCGGCATTCCCAGCGTGCTCTCCGTTACCGTCGCGACAACCTCGCTCGTCGACGGCATGGAGGTCACGGTCGACGGTTCGGCGGGCACCGTCACGGTGGTCTCCGCAGATGGGGCGACTACCCTTTAGCCATGGCATCCATCACCCTGGACGACGTCCTCGAGGAGTTCCGCGAGGTCACGGTTATCGAGCGCATCGACGAGGCCCCCGGGGTCGTCAGCCTGCGCTTCGCCGACCCCACGGGTGCCGCGCTTCCCGAATGGGAGCCCGGTGCGCATATTGACGTCGAGCTCGGCGGCGACATGATTCGTCAGTACTCGCTGTGCAGCCGTCTCGACGAGCCCACCTGGCGCATTGCGGTGCTCAAGGAGCAAGAGGGTCGCGGCGGCTCCAAGTACGTGCACGAGAGCCTGCAGGTCGGCGACACCGTGCGCGTGCGTGGCCCCCGCAACCACTTCCCGTTCATCATGGCGAAGAAGTACCTGTTCATCGCCGGCGGCATCGGCGTGACCCCGCTGATGCCCATGCTCCGCCGCGCCAGCGACAACGGTGCCGAGTGGACCTTCTACTACGGCGGTCGCTCCCTCGAGTCGATGGCCTTCGTCGACAAGATGGCCGACTACGGCGTCATTCCCTGGCCGCAGGACGAAAAGGGCCTGCTGCCGCTGGCCCAGCTCATCGAGGAAGCCGGCCCTGACACCGCGATCTACTGCTGCGGTCCGGAGCCCCTGCTCTCGGCCCTCGAGAATGCCTGCAAGGAAGCCTTCCGTCCGGCACCGCATGTCGAGCGGTTCGCGGCCAAGGCCATCGACACCGATGGCGACGGGGGAGACCACGAGTTCACCGTGGTCGTCAACAGCTCGGGCAATGAGTACACGGTGCCCGTGGGCACGAGCATTGCCGAGGTCCTGCTCAAGAACAATGAGCGCATCGTCACCAGCTGCGCCGAGGGAGTCTGCGGTACCTGCGAGACCAAGGTGCTCGAGGGCGAGATCGTCCACCGCGACTCGCTGCTCAGCGACGAGGACAAGGAAGAGGGCATCTACATGATGCCGTGCGTCTCCCGGTGCAAGGGCAGTCGGCTAGTCCTGGATATCTAGTCCGAGGCGGCCCGGAGGGGGCCTACAACCCCGGGAAATTCCTTGTAAGTTGTCTAGACAACTGATAGATTCGTGCCGTTCCAGCCCCCTGTGAAAGGCATGACCATGGTCTTCGTTCCCACCCGCGGTGACAACACCCTCCGCTTCGGCCCGGACATCCCGAACACGCCCTTCACGCCCGGTGTCGTGCCGGCGAGCTGGTACACCGATCCCGAGCGCTTCGACCTCGAGCGCAAGTACGTGCTCAACCCCAACTGGCAGATCATGTTCCGCTCGGAGCAGATCCCGAACACCGGCGATCACTACGTGTGGCAGGGCCAGGGAGAGACCGTCGTCTTCACCCGTCGCAAGGACGGCACTGTCGCCGGCTTCCACAACATCTGCCAGCACCGCGGCGCTCGTATCGTGCGCAACGCGGGCTGCGGTGCCCGTCGATTCACCTGCCCCTTCCATGACTGGGTCTACGACTTCGACGGCAACGTCATCGGCGTTCCCGACAAGGAGGACTTCGATCAGGACAAGCTCGAGGGCCTCAAGTCGCCGACCGTCGAGGTCGACGAGTGGGGTGGCTGGGTCTGGGCCGTTCTCGACGGACCGGGTGTCGCACCGCCGCTGCTCGAATGGCTGGGCGAGGACATCCTGACCGACCTGGGCGCGTACCAGATGGAGAACATGTACCTGAAGGAAGTCGTCACCTGGGACGTCGACGTGAACTGGAAGGTCATCATCGATGCCTTCAACGAGTTCTACCACGCACCGGCGCTGCACCACATCCCGCCGCAGGACGTCAAGGACGGCCGCGAGATGCGCATCTTCGAGTTCGATCACCACGCGATGATGGTCGTCCCGCTCAAGGGGGCACTGCCCAAGCTCAAGGAGAACCCCGACCACCAGTCAGTGGCCATTTGCCACTACACGATCTTCCCGTCGAGCGTGTTCAACAACAACCCCGAGCACCTGCAGCTGTTCCGTCCGATTCCGATCTCGCACAACAAGACCCGTTTCGAGACCTGGGAGCTCTGGTACAAGTCCGATGACGCTGATTACCTCGAGCGTACCGAGCGCCACTGGGAGCATCTGAAGATCGTCGTCGGCGAGGACGTCTGGACCTGGGGCGATATCGCCGAGACCTCACGCTCGATGTACTACAAGGAGAACATCTACAACGACCGTGAGGGCAAGATCCCGTTCTTCCACAACCAGGTGAACGATCTGATCGTGGAGGGCCAGAAGCGTGACGCCGCCGGCAAGTAGCGCTCGACTCACGCCCGCTGACTTCACGTTCTCGTACAACTGCCTCGGCGACATTGATTACGACACCCGATTCGCCGTAGCGAGTGCCGCCGGTTTCCGGGAGATCGGCATCAACCTGCGCCACATGGGCGTGTGGCTGCAGGAGCATTCGCTCGAGGAGCTCGACGCGATGCTCGACAAGCACGGGCTGATCGTCGGCGAGATGGAGGCCGTGCGCCTCATGCTGGCCGACCCGGACCCCCGCGAGGAGACCGCGGCGATCATCGCCGAGCGCTACCGCCCGCAGCGCCTGCAGGCCACCGGCCCCTATGAGGGCACCCTCGAGGAGGCCGCCGCTCGCGCCGGGCGGGTCGCCGATCGCTTCGCCCAGTGGGGCGTCGAGGTCGTGCTCGAGCCGCTGCCCTTCACGAACATGAAGACCCCGGCCATCGCTGCCGAGATCTGCGAGCTGGCCGGCAGGCCGAACCTCAGCATCTGCATGGATGTCTGGCACCTCTACCGCAACGGTCTGGCCATCGCCGATCTCGAGCCGGCCTGGAAGCACATCACCACCGTGCAGTTCAACGACGGCCCGGTGATCGCCGAGAACGACGACCTGCTGCAGGACTGCCTCGACAACCGCCGCATGCCCGATGCCGGCGAGTTCGATCTCGTCGGCCTGCTGCGTGCCCGTGACATCCACCGCCCTGACTCGACCTTCTCGATCGAGGTCATCAACTCCGCCCATGCCGGCATGACTCCGCAGGCAGTCGCGCAAGGCATTGCAGATGGCATCACTGCCGTCGTGGCCAAGCTTCAGTAAATCCGCACAGAAGGAGAACGACATGTCCATGGCCCGCGTCGAAGGACTGCGCATCGGTGATCGTTTCGACATCGAGCAGCTCATGTACAAGTACTGCAAGGCTGCCGACATGGCCGATGCTGCCACCCAGGCAGACCTCTTCCACGAGGACTGCCGCGTGCGCTACAGCGGCACCGAGTGGATCGTGGGTCGCGAGAACCTCAAGGCCGCTCTCGAGAAGGCCTTCACCCGCTACAAGCAGACCTCCCATGCGGTCACGAACATCTCGATCGAGTTCCAGGACACCGATTACGCCACCGCCGACAGCCTGATCACCGCCTGGCATCGTGCCTTCGACGGCACCGAGTGGACCCTACACGGTCGTTACGTCGACACCTGGAAGCGCGATCGCCACGGCTGGCGCCTGCAGACCCGCGAGATCATCGCGGCCGGAGCCGAGAATCGTGATGAGTCCAGCCTCAACATGATCCAGCGCCTCGTTCTCAGCGACGGTCACTGATGGGTCGCCTCGCCGGCAAGTCGGCAGTCGTCACCGGTGGAGCCCGCGGAATCGGTGAGGGCATCGTGCGCCTGTATGTCGAGGAAGGCGCACGCTGCATCATCGCCGACATCGACGTCGAGGCAGGCGAGAGGCTCGAGGCCGAACTTGCCCCCAACGCGATCTTCGTGCGCACCGATGTGACGAGCGAGTCCGACATCGCCGCGGCCATCGATGCCGCGATCCTGGAGTTCGGCGGCCTCGACATCATGGTGAACAACGCCGGTGTCGTCGGCGTCATAGGGCACATCGACACCACCCCGCTTGCCGACTACGAGCGCACGATGAGCATCCTCGTCACCAGTGTCTTCCTCGGCACCAAGCTCGCCGCCGGCATCTTCAAGAAGCAGCGCTCGGGCGTCATCATCAACACGGCGAGCACCGCCGGTATCAACGGCGGCCTCGGCCCGCACATCTACACCGCCGCCAAGCACGCAGTCGTGGGCCTCACCAAGAGCGTGGCCGTCGAGCTCGCACCCTTCGGGATCCGCAGCAACGTCCTCGTGCCCGGTGCCACGGTGTCCTCGCTCACTGCCGGCATCGTCACGGGCGACAAGGACAACCTCGAGGATGCCGCTGTGCGTCTCGGCTCGAAGTACGCCGGCGGCAAGGCACCGATGCCGCGTGATCTCGCGAATGCGGCCCTGTTCATGGCCTCTGACGAGTCGACCTTCATGAACGGCACCGTCATTATCATCGACTCGGGCAAGGAAGTCCTGAGCGATCGCGCGCGCGACAAGTTCTACCCGGCCGAGTAGCTCCTCGTCACCGCGCCGGATCCCGAGTCCGGCAGTAGATTCGTGGCGTGAGAATTCGCCCGGACTTCTTCAGTGTCTGCGCTGTCTCCGTTTTGCTGGTGGCTGCGCTGGCAGGCTGCGGCTCCTCCTCGACCGCGTCCGCGCCGCCGGCTTCTCCGTCATCGGTGCCCCCCAGCACTTCGGCAAGCGAGGGCTCGACGTTCGGTGAGCCCTCGGGGCTCTGGGACATCCCGCGAGACGTTCAGGTGGCCTATGCCAAGGCCGTGTGCACGGCTCCCGAGTCGGAATTCGGTTTCGGCGGAACATTCGATGACACGACGCTGACCTGCGCCACGAGGAACGACATGACCTCGGACGTCTCATTCCTGATGCGGAATCTTCTCGCCAAGGACTCGACGCAGATGCAGCAAACTGTCGACCAGATGCTGGAGCAGTCGGGAGCAACGGTTCCCGAATGCCCGAGGCCCGGTGGATCCGGCGAGACGAAGAACGCTGCCGTCACCAATGAGTGCGTGATCGCCGCGATGCAGGCCCTGACGGCCTATCTCAACGATTAGCTCGCGGAGCGCCCGACTGCCGAGCTTCCGCTGAGGATCGCGCGCTCATTGGTGACACGAGTGCGCAGCAGTGCCTCGCCGCGCTCGATGAACTCGCGGTTGACCGTGTCCATGACGAGATCCATGGCGGTCGAGAAGGCGCGGCTGGCGTTCTCGTAGTCGCGGATGACATCGGAGAGCACGAGCGAATCGCCCATCTGCGCACCGGCGACCGCTGCAGCGACGTCGGCATTGCCGGTGGCCTTGGCGACGTCATCGGCGAATGCGAGGTAGGTCGGGATCTCGGTGCGCATGACCGAGATCTCGCGCTCGCTGGCATTGACGCAGTCGTTGAGCACGATCATGAGCATGTGCAGTCGGATCTGCTGTGCAGGGTCAGTGATCGCGGGCATGATGTCGCGGGTCAGCTCCTCGACAACATCCTCGAGTGCGCGTGAGGTCGACGGACGAGTGATCATGCGGAGACCTCCGAGTAGGGCAGTTCGAGCGAGTAGTCGAGGTACAGGTTGTTGAAGTGGGCGTACGCGGTCATCAGGAAGGTGCCCATCACCCCGCGATGCTGGCCATCGGTGACGTCCTGGGTGCCACGGATGATGTCGACCATCAGGTGGCTGGTGCCGAGAAGCAGGAAGTACTTGGCAATCGCGGGATTGATCTGCTCCTCGGTCATCCCGGTGAGAGCGCGGTACGAGGTCAGGAATGCCTCGGGATCCGGGTGATAGAGATGCGGGGGCATCGGGATCTGCAGGTAGTAGCCGATGTCGAGGCGAGGGTCGCCGATGCGGGCGAACTCCCAGTCGATGATGTACGGGTCGGTGCCCTCGGAGAGCAGGAAGTTGCCGGGCTGCAGGTCGCCGTGCACGAGCGCCATCGGCACCTCGACCGGCATGTTCATCCGGATCTTCTTGAGCGTGTAGCGCAACACCGGATCGCAGTTGTCGATGATGTCGAGCATCCGCTCATAGTTCGCGATGACATCCTCGATGTGCTCGCGCCAGCTTGCGGGGCGGGGGATCGATGCATCGATCGAGTCGAGCGGGGTGTTGTGGGCCGAGGCCATGATCGCCACGAAGTCCTCGCGGGCCTTGTCGAGATCCGGGCCGGAGTCGAGGAACTTCTGCATCGAGGTCGAGTCGATGGCCTCGGAGACGATCGCCTTGCAGCCCATGTACTCGCCGGTCGCGTCGAAGTAGCGCGGGGTCGGAATCCGGAAATCCGGGAGATCCTTCACGGCCTGCAGGATCGCCCACTCGGCGGCACGGTCGCTGCGGAAGACGCTGCTCTCCTCGGGCGGGTCTCCGCGAAGCACGAACTTCTCGGTGGTGCCGTCGGCCCATTGCACCTCGGCCATCACCGTGTCGCGGCTGTAGCCGCCGGGGAGGGGCGAGGCGCTCAGCACGGTGGCTCCGCGGTCAGGCTCCACGGCGTCCAGGAAAGCCTGGAATCGCTCGACATTCATGCGTGCTCCTTCGTGCTCGGAGCGTCACGCCTCGTGCGGGCGGTAGCTCAGATCCATGGTGTCGCGGGTGCCCCTGACCGTGTGCGGACGCAGGCGCAGGTAATCATCGGCGATCGGCTCGGTCCGTGACCAGTCAACGGCCTCAGTTCTGTGTGACATCCGCCACGAGCCGTCCACCCGGCGGTAGCGATCGATGTAGCGGCCGCAGATGAATCGGTCGAAGCCCTCGGTGGCGTGCTTGTGATACGCCTGGAAGTACACCTCGCCGGAGCCCTCGTTGCCATCGATCTCGAGGTTGATCTGGCCGAGGAAGTGCTGGGTGTCGCTGTACGCCGAGAGGGCCTTCATGGCCATCGCGGCCATCTCGTCGGGGCCGCCGGTGAAGGTGCCGTAGTGAGTGGTGGCGTCGTCGGTGAAGACGCTGCGCACGAGCGCGCCGTCGGCGCGGTCGAGGCCACGCATGTACGTGGCCGAGAGTGCGCGGAGCTCCTCGCGGTCGAGGAGCCATTGCAGGCGGGTGGGATCGATGTCGTTCACGGGGTGATCACGCATTCCATGTGTCCGAAGCCTGCGTCGGCAGGGTCATCGAGATTCACGCAGGTGGCGAACTGCTCGGCCCAGGCATCGGGGCGCTGCACGAACCAGCCGGCCGGGTCACCAACGTTGATCGGGTGCGTGACATCCCAGACCTCTCCGTCGTGGAACTCCTCGCCGCGGTACACGCCGCGACCCAGGCCATCGGCGAAGCCATCGTGATAGCCGCCGCCCTGGAGATACACCGGCCAGCCGACCGGAGTGTTGAGGAATCGATCGACGGTGCCATCGGGGCGGGTGAGCGAGATCGTCGACTCCTTCAGGCGCGGGTAGCCGTCGACGCGCTCATGGGTCACGCTCGCATCGACATACGACCACCACTCCTGAGTGGTGTCATTCGGGATCACGATGGTCTCGAGCTGGTTGAAGGAGCCATCGGGCTGCTGGTGGAACTGCCAGAACATCACGCGATCGGGCATCTTGAACATGGTCCACTGACGCATCGCGAATCCGCGTCGCGGATCCTTGCCGACCTCGGGCGCGACACCCGAGTTCTTGCCGCCCGTGCGGCCCATGCCCCACGAGTGATCGCGGACGCCGACCCATGACTTCGGCGAGACCTGGAGCGTGCGATCGCCGACAGTGATGGTGCCGGTGACGTCGAGGCACTGGTCGTAGTTGTTGCGCGTGTAGACCTTGCGACCGCCGGAGTAGCGGATGATCTCGTCCTCCAGGAAGGGCTCGTGCAACGCCGTCCACTCGAGGTCGTAGCTGATGCCGTAGGGGTTCTCGTCGCAGGTCAGGCGCAGGCGCTTGAGCGGCTCGAGGATCTCGAGGGCGAGCGGGCCGACGCGGATATCGTCGATATTCGGGCGCAGGCGGCGCGACCAGCGGAGATTGTGCTGTTTCCCGTCGACCGTGACGCAGGCGAAGCCGTCCATCACGTCCGTGTTGGAGTACAGCCGCATGCCGACGAACAGGCTCGCGCCGGTCTCCTGGTCGCCGAGGGTGAAGTAGAAGCCATCGCTCCAGTTGGGGGAGTCACTGGCCACCGAGTTGAAGGTGCCCGTGGTCTGGTGGCGCGGGAACTCATCGAGGGCGGTGAGGCGCTGGTTGCTCATTCCCGCAGCCTAGCGGCGGATTGGCGACTGTGAGACAAAATGTCCCATAAATCGGGAATCTCGGCTAGGGTCGCGCCATGAAGTCACTCATCCTCGGTGGAAGCACCTTTGTCGGACGTCGCACGGTCGAGCAGCTGCGGGAGGCGGGCCATGAGGTCACCGTCCTCAATCGCGGCAAGACCACGAGTGAACTGCCAGAGGGCGTGAGCCGCATCGTCGGCGATCGCACCAGCACCGAGTCGATGCGCGCGGCCCTCGAGGGCACCGAGTGGGATTCCGTGATCGACGTCTCGGGCTTCGTCATGGCCGCAGGCGGAGGGCTGTTCGAGGATCTCATCGACCTGCTCGACGGTCGCGTGGGCTCGTATGTGTTCGTCTCGTCGATCATGGCCTACGCGCCCACGGGTCTCATGCCCTGGACCGAGGATCAGCCGTACCGCGATGACCCCGAGACCACCTACGGCGGCTTCAAGGCCCACGCCGAGCGCGTGATCCTCGACCGTCACGCGCGCACCGGCTTCCCGGGCTCCATCGCGCGCCCCGCCGCAATCTACGGCCCCGACAACAACATCCATGACATGGAGACCGCGATGTTCCTGCGCCTGAGCAAGGGCTTGCCGGTGCTGGTGCCGCACGAGGGCCTGGTCACGACCTCGTACGGTCACGTCGACGATCTCGTCACGAACCTCATCGAGATGTCGAAGCTGCAGAAGGCCGCAGGCGAGGTCTTCAACATCACCGGCCAGGGCTGCTCGGCGATCGAGTATGTCCACCAGCTTGCCGACATCGTCGGTGTCACGCCGGAGATCATCCATGTGCCTACCGGTTACACGACGGAAGGCCCGCTGTTCGGTCATCTCTTCAAGGACCGGCATCACGGGATCCTGTCGGTACAGAAGGCCGCTGACTTCGGTCTGACCGTCGAGCGCGGATTCCGCGTCGGCCACGAGCAGACCTACGCATGGTTCTGCGAATCGCCCGTCGCTGATTCGCCCGACGTGCTCTCCGACCCGATGTGGGGCGCTGGCTATGACTTCGGTCTCGAGGCCAAGTTCGCCGCGGAGCTGCGCGGATGACCGTCCGCATTGACGATGCCTCACTGAGTGCCGCGATCGCGAAAGCGCACGACGCCGCGGATATCACGCAGGGTGACGTGAGCCAATGGGCCGGAATCGAGACGTACGCCGCCACGCGCGGCGAGGATCCCACTCCTGAGCGTGCTGCCGAGATCTCAACACTGCTCGGCCTCCCGAGCGGTACGTCGGCCGATGCGGCCTACGAGGCTGCGGCTGCGGCGATGCTCGCCGACTTCGGGCCCTCGCCCCTGCGCGAGCAGCTCGTGGCGTGGTCGCGCGAGGACTTCGCGGTGGCCGAGCCGCTGCTGGCCGTCTTCACCGGGCACGGCACCGATGTCGAGCATCCCATGATCGAGGTCGACGAGACCGAGCTCGCGAAGCTCGCGGTCTGGCTGACCGCCGAGCACGGAGCGCCGGTCGAGATCCTGCGTGCGGAGGTCATCGGCGGCGGCTTCTCGCGTCGCATGTGGCGTACCACCGTGAGCATCAACGGTCGTCAGCGCAACGTGATCGTCCGCATCGAGCAGGGCGGCATGTTCGGCACCGAGACCACCACCGAGGTGGCAGCCATGCGCGGGCTCCTCAAGGCCGGCTATCGCGTGCCCGCGATCCTGCATGTCGAGCCCACCGGCACCGTGCTCGGCGAGCCCTTCTTCGTGATGGAGGAGGTGCGCGGTGAGGTTCGCCTCGACGAGGCCGGACTCGACGACATCATCCGCTCCGTGGCTGAGCTGCACCGAGTGCCCGTCACGGCGATCGACGACTCCGGTCGCACTGCCGAGCAGGTCATCCTCGACAACATCGACGGCTGGCTGGCGCTCTATCGCGCGCATGCCCCGCTGCCGATCCCGCTGATCGAGCAGGGCGCGGCCTGGCTGCGCGCGAACCTCGAGCCGACCGGCCCGAGCGTGATCGTGCACGGTGACGCCGGCCCGGGTAACGCACTCTTCGATACCGAGAATGGGCTGACCGTTCTCGACTGGGAGTTCGCGCACGTCGGCGATGCCGCCGAGGACTGGGCATACCTCGCCCTGATCCGGGGTCGACGCACGATGAGCGCCGATGCCTGGAAGGCACGCCTTGCCGAGACGATCGGGCTCGAGTACACAGAGCAGCAATGGCGCACCTGGCTCGCCTACAACCACTTCCGCGGCGCCTGCGTGAACCTCACCGCGCTCACGGTGTTCATCGAGGGCTCGCATCGCACCGCCGATCAGCTCGCCATCGGCATTGCGGTGCACCTGCGATTCCTCGGCCAGATGCTTGACCTGACCTGCGAGTAGTCATGGTGAATGACGCACGCTACGAGCGCTCGAAGTCGGCGGTCTTCGAGGCCGTGTGCTCCGTGCTCGTCGCGGATGGCGTTGCCGGTCTCACCGCCGATCGTCTCGCCGAGGAATCCGGTGTCTCCCGGAGCACGATTTACCGCAACTGGCCGGATCTCGCTGCACTCACCTGCGAGGTTTTCGACGAGCTCATGCATCGGGATACCGCGGAGTTCTCGGCCGACCCGATCACGGCCCTGCGTGACTACCTGGCCGACTACGCGCGCCGCCTGAACGACCCGACCTACTGCGCGGTGCTCATCGCGCTGATCGAGGGCTCGATGCGCGATGACGCCTTCGCCGACGTGCACAGCCGCAGTTTCTCGCAGACGCGATCACGTGCGGCAGAGATCATCAGGCGAGGTCAGGTGTCAGGAGTCTTCCGGGACGATCTCGACGTGAAGCAGGGGGTCGAGGACATCGTCTCGCCCTTCCTATACCGGCGGCTGGTGACGCAGGCGCAGATCAGCTCACGCCAGGTCGAGCAGCTGCATCAGCGCCTGATCGGCGCGTGGAGCCCGCCTTCGTGAAGTGACTTATCGCGCGAGGTTCCCTCGTGATAATCCGCCTCGAGAACGACCGTCAAGCCGTCGAACTGCAGGAAGCTCAGGCCTTCGACGATCCACTTCTTGCCCTTGTGCTCGGCGCCCTTGGAGTCGTCCATCACGGTCGCACTCATCACCCACTGCAGGGCAATGCCATCGGGTCGTGCCCAGTACTCGCCGGTGGGCTCGAGGACGAGATCGGGATAGCGATGCAGGCCGTGGGCGAAGTACTCGCGGATCATCGGCCAGCCGTCCTTCTGGCCGCCGATGGAATCCCAGAGGGTGGCGTCGGGTGCCATGAACTCCGCCGGTGCATCGGCATTGCCGCTGCTCCACGCGGCGAACAGTTTCTTCGCGATCTCGATGCGCTGAAGATCAAGCTCGGTGAACTCGGCCATGGTGACTCCTCGTGCTCGTGGCGATGGTGGGTGGGACGACTAGCCCGGGAACATGACGCCACCGTTGGCGGTGACGGTCTGCCCGGAGACGAACGATGCTCCCGGCGAGGCCAGGAAGTCGATGACATTGGCGATCTCCTGCGAGCTCGCCGAGCGTCCGGCGGCAATGCCGCTGACCAGGCTCGCGTGCCGCTCCTCGGAGATGCGGCCGACGACGAGCTCGGTGTCTCCGGTGTAGCCGGGGGCGACGACATTGCAGGTGATGCCGCGCGGCCCTTGAGTGCGAGTCAGGCTGACGACATAGGTCTGCAGCGCTGACTTCGCGGCTGAGTACGCGATCGAGCCATTGCCGAACTGCGCAGCGAAGGAACCCACGATCACGACGCGACCACCAGGAGAGGTCATGCGGGGTAGCAGTGCCTCGGTCATGAGCACCGCGCTCATCAGGTTGCCGCGCAGGGTCGACTCCCAGACATCGCTCAGATCCTGCAATCCGCCGGCGAAGCGGGGCTGAACCGAGCCCGCGTTATTCACGAGTACATCGATGGTGGGCAAGGTCTCGCCGGCCCAGGTAGCGAAGGCCTCCACGGCGGGCACATCGGTGAGGTCGACCGACTTCACGACGGTGGTCACGGAAGGGTGCTGTGTCGCGATCTCGGCGGCGACCTGCTCGAGCTTCTCGATGCGCCTGCCGACGAGCACCACCGTGCCGCAGCTGGCGGCGAGGGTGCGAGCCGTGGCCGCGCCGATGCCGGTTCCTGCCCCCGTGACGATGGCCGTGCGACTCATGGGATCCCCTGACTAGTAACTGGAGAGAGGCTATCGATTGGGCCGGGCCCGGGGGATAGTATTAGGACATCCAACTAAAGGGAGTGTTCATGACCACGTGCGTAGTCCTCGATGGTGCCCGTACCCCGATCGGCAAGCTGCTCGGCGTCTTCTCGACGCTCTCCGCGGTTGATCTCGGCGGCATTGCGATCAAGGCAGCAGTCGAGCGCTCGGGCGTGACCGCTGACCAGATCGACGCCGTGGTCTTCGGCAACGTGGTGCAGGCCGGTGTCGGCCCGAACCCTGCTCGCCAGTGCGCCGCAGCCGCCGGCCTGCCGATCAATATTCCGGCCGTCTCCATCAACAAGCTCTGCCTGTCGGGCCTCGTGGCCATTGGCCTCGCTGTCCAGATGATCAAGGCAGGCCAGCACACTGTCGTCGTCGCCGGTGGCACCGAGTCGATGACTAACGCGCCGCACCTGCTGCAGGGCTCGCGCCAGGGCTACAAGTACGGCGAGGTCAAGACTGCCGACTCCCTCGATCGTGATGCGCTCATCTGCTCCTTCGACAAGGTCTCGATGGGCAGCTCGACCGAGAGCTACGGAAACGATCATGCGATCACTCGCGAGGAGCTTGACGCGTTCTCCGCTCGCTCGCACCAGCTCGCCGCTGCCGCGACCTCAAGTGGCCGGCTGGCCGAGGAAATCGTCCCGGTCGAGATCACGACCCGCAAAGGAACCGTCATCGTCACCGACGACGAAGGCGTGCGCGCCGACACCACCGCCGAGGGCCTGGCCAAGCTGAAGTCGGCCTTCGCGAAGGACGGTCGCATCACCGCGGGCAACGCCTCGCAGCTCTCCGACGGTGCCGCTGCTGTCGTGGTCACCACCAAGGAGTTCGCCGAGGCCAACGGCCTCACCTGGATCGCCGAGATCCGCGCCCACGGCGAGGTCGCCGGCCCGAGTCCGTCACTC
>JBJSWO010000144.1:0-3156 GCA_046085905.1 Actinomycetes bacterium
CAGGAACCGGTCGACTGCTGCACGACAAGCGCGATGAACGTGGTGAACATCGCCTGCCCGACCTGCGCGAAGTTCACGATGCGAGTCGAGCGCCAGACGAGCACGAGCGCGAGCGCGAAGAGCGCGATGACAGCGCCGCTGGAGAACCCGCCCAGGAGGTAGTCGATGAATGTCGTCATGTCAGCGCCTACGACCCGAGGTACGCATCGCGTAGTTCGTCATCGGCAGCGATCTCTTCCGCAGTGCCGACCCGCACGACCGAGCCCAGATTCATGATGATGCCGGTAGTCGCGACACGCAGCGCCGTGACGGCGTTCTGCTCGACGAGGAGCACGGCCAGGTTCTTCTGGCGCGCAAGCTGATTCACCAGCTGCAGGATCTGAGTCACGATCAGGGGCGCAAGGCCAAGCGATGGCTCATCCAGCAGCAGGCAGGTCGGATCGCACATCAGTGCGCGACCAATCGCAAGCTGCTGGCGCTCACCGCCGCTCAGGGTGTCAGAGCGCATGCGACGACGTTCGGCCAGCACGGGGAACATGTCGTAGATCTCTGCCGAGGTGGCCTTGCGCTCCGCACTCGGTCGCCACAGGCCGCCCAAGTGCAGGTTGTCCTCGACAGTGAGCTCGGGAATGGTCGAGCGCCCCTCGGGGATCAGCGCCATGCCCGAGCGAACGATGTCCTCCGGCGAGCGACCGGTGACCCGCACGCCATCGAGCTCGGCCGATCCGGACTCAGGCTTCACCAGGCCGGCAAGCGTGCGCATCAGGGTCGACTTGCCAGCGCCGTTGGCGCCGATGACGGCAGTGACCTCGCCACGCGGAACGACCAGGCTCACGGCATCGAGGGCGCGCACGGCACCGAAGCTCACGCTCAGCTGCTTGACCTCGAGCATCAGACGGCCTCCTCGTGTCCGAGGTAGGCCTCGAGAACCGCAGGATTGCTGCGAATCTCCTCGGGCGTGCCGGAGGCGATGACCTTGCCCGCATCGAGGACCCAGATGAGGTCGCACACGTTCATCACGAGATCCATGTGATGCTCGACGAGGAGAACCGTGCGCTGCGGGGTCCAGCTGCGGATGAGCGCGCCCAATTCCGCGATGTCCCCCACGCTCACGCCACCGGCAGGCTCATCGAGAAGGACGATCGATGGATCGCTCACGAGTGCGCGCGCGAGCGCAACTCTCTTCTGGACCGGATACGGAAGCTCTCCGGGCAGTCGGTCGCGGGCATCAGCCACGCCGAGTTCTTCCATCGCCAGTAGCGCACGCTCGCGCAGACGGGCGGTGCGCGAATCTGCCCAGGGCATCGCCAGGCCGTCGGCGATGATGCCGGTGCGAATCGAGGACGAGCCGCCGAGCATGACGTTGTCGAGGGCAGTGAGCGTGGCGAAGAGCCCGACCCCCTGCAGGGTTCGCGAGACGCCGAGCCTGGTGAGCCGTTGCGGCCGGATACGGCGCTGCTGGGTGCCGTGAATGCTCACCGTGCCCGAGTCTGCGGAGAGGAATCCCGAGAGCACGTTGAACACCGTGGTCTTGCCTGCGCCGTTGGGGCCGATGAGGCCGGTGACCGCACCCTTGGGCACTTCGATGCTCACCGAGTCGAGAATCTGCAGGCCGGAGAGCCTGATGGAGATATCGCGCAGTGAGATCGCCGATTCGACCGGCTCCCCGCTCATGCGACCCCATCCGAACATCGACGACTCTCACTGCCGGTCGGCAGCCCTGTCAGTGTGTCGTGGGCGGATTCGGCGGTCAATCGTTTTGACCGAAAACGACGAAGGGGCAGCCGATGGCTGCCCCTTCGTCGATCGCTGTGCGAAGACTAGATGTCGTCTTCCGCGGTGAGGTTCTTGACGCGGTTGGTGTCGACCTGCACGCCCGGACCCATGGTCGAGGAGAACGTGGCCTTCTTGACGTAGCGTCCCTTGGCCGCGGAGGGCTTCAGGCGCAGGACCTCGTCGAGGGCTGCTGCGTAATTCTCGACAAGCTGGACCTCGGTGAACGAGGCCTTGCCGATCGGGAACTGCAGGTTGGAGTGCTTGTCGACGCGGAACTCGATCTTGCCGCCCTTGATGTCATCGACTGCCTTGGCGACATCCATGGTGACGGTGCCGGTCTTCGGGTTCGGCATCAGGCCACGGGGACCGAGTACCTTGCCCAGGGTTCCGACCTTGCCCATCAGATCGGGCGTGCAGACGGCGGCGTCGAAATCTGTCCAGCCTCCGCGCACCTTCTCGATGAGGTCGTCGGAGCCGACGAAGTCGGCTCCTGCTGCGCGTGCTTCATCAGCCTTCTCGCCGTTGGCGAAGACCAGGACCCGGGCGGTCTTGCCGGTGCCGTGCGGAAGGTTGACGGTGCCACGCACCATCTGGTCGGCCTTGCGGGGGTCAACGCCCAGACGCATGGAGACCTCGACGGTCGGATCGAACTTGGTGGCGACGCCGGCCTTGACGAGACGAACGGCCGAGAGCGGTGAGTACAGCTCGTCGGGGTTGATCTTCTCAGCGGCGGCGCGGTATGCCTTGCTGCGCTTCATGTTCTGCTCCTTCGCAGGTTGTGGTTAGTGAGCCGCGCAGGCTCTCCCACGTGATTCGGATTGTGGAGTTTCCCTTAGGAAACGGTGATGCCCATCTGGCGAGCGGTGCCCTCGATGATCTTCATCGCGGCATCGATGTCATTGGCATTGAGATCGGGCATCTTGGTGGTGGCAATCTCGCGGACCTGATCCTGAGTGATGGATCCGGCCTTGACCTTGCGCGGCTCGCCCGAGCCCTTCTCCAGGCCTGCGGCCTTGAGAATGAGGCGGGATGCCGGCGGGGTCTTCAGGACGAAGTCGAACGTGCGGTCTTCGTAGACCGTGATCTCGACGGGGATGATGCTGCCGCGCTGGGATTCCGTGGCCGCGTTGTAGGCCTTGCAGAAATCCATAATGTTCACGCCGTGCTGGCCGAGTGCAGGGCCAACGGGCGGCGCAGGGTTCGCGGCGCCTGCCTGAATCTGGAGCTTGATCAGGCCGGCAACCTTCTTCTTCTTGGGTGCCATGGTGATTCGGGTCCTTACCTGTGTGATGACCTCGCGAGTTCCCCGCGAGGGCAGTGCAATCTGCGGGTTGCCCCGCAGAAGATCAGTTGTTCTTCTGGATCTGGTTGAAGGCCAGC
>JBJSWO010000145.1:0-2657 GCA_046085905.1 Actinomycetes bacterium
TGGTCGGAGCCGCGAAGGTCGCGACCCGGCCGAGCTCGAGCTTCTCGCCAATGACTCCGGCGAGCTCAGCGATCGCTGCGTTCACGGTGCGGCCGTCGGCGATGGCGACATCACCGAGGGCTGCCGAGTCATTGGCACCCACGCCGGCCGCGGCCGCGGCAACGGCGTTGGCCAGACCCTGGAAATCGTCGCCCTTGGCCACGAAGTCGGTCTCGCAGAGGAGCTCGACGAGCGTGTTGCCACTAGCGGCGACGATGCCGTTCGAGGCGGTGCGCTCGGCACCGCGCTTGGCGGCCTTCGCAGCACCGGAGATGCGCAGGATCTCGACAGCCTTGTCGAAGTCTCCTCCGGACTCCTCGAGAGCCTTCTTGCACTCCATCATGCCCGCGGAGGTTGCGTCGCGGAGCTTCTTTACATCAGCGGCAGCGATTGTTGCCATGAGTGTGTTAATCCTCCAGAGAGAAGTGGGAAGTGATCAGGCTTCGGGGGTGGCTTCGACGACTGCCTCGACAACGGCCTCGGCTACGACCTCTGCCTCGGCACCGGCGAGGAGCTCGCGCTCCCACTCGGCCAGCGGCTCGACGACCTCAGTGGCGGTCGAGCGGCCTGCGCGGGCGATAAGACCCTCGGCCACGGCATCGGCGATCACGCGGGTGAGCAGTGCCACCGAGCGGATTGCATCGTCGTTGCCCGGGATCGGGAAGTCGACCTCGTCGGGATCGCAGTTGGTGTCGAGGACAGCGATGACCGGGATGCCCAGCTTGCGTGCCTCGCCGACGGCGATGTGCTCCTTCTTCGTGTCGACGACCCAGATGGCGCTGGGGATCTTGCTCATCTCGCGGATGCCGCCGAGGGTCTTGGCGAGCTTGTCGCGCTCGCGGCGAAGGACGAGGAGCTCCTTCTTGGTAAGACCCGACTTCGCAACATCGTCGAAGTCGATGAGCTCGAGCTCCTTGAGGCGCTGGAGGCGCTTGTGGACGGTCGAGAAGTTGGTGAGCATTCCGCCGAGCCAGCGGTGGTTCACGTAGGGCATGCCCACGCGAGTGGCCTGCTCCGCGATGGCCTCCTGGCCCTGCTTCTTGGTGCCGACGAACATGATCGAGCCACCGTGAGCCACGGTCTCCTTGACGAAGTCGTAGGCACGATCGATGAAGCCGAGCGACTGCTGCAGATCGATGATGTAGATGCCGTTGCGCTCGGTGAAGATGAATCGCTTCATCTTGGGGTTCCAGCGACGGGTCTGGTGCCCGAAGTGAACGCCACTCTCGAGCAGCTGGCGCATGGTGACGACGGCCATGATGGCCCTTTCTTTTTGGCGCGCAGGGCTCCGCCCGACGCGCATCGGTTCGTGGCAGTGACCGGGTGGCCCTGCCCGTTGGTCCTCGCGGGTGGCGCCCACCGAGGTGGGACCGTGCGACCTGCGATCCGGCGAGCCGGCTGCGGACCTGTGAATTTCCCCCGGGCGAGCCCGGTGGGATGGCCCAAGTCTAGGGGGTCAGGGCCGGTGCTCCGACCAGCGGTATCCCCAGGGCGATCGGGGCTCCCCAGGCTCGATTCCCCCGTGGATCGGCGCCCGGCCCTCGGCCAGGGTGAGCAGATGGCGATCTGGGCACTACTCCCGCTGCTGGCCGGCCCTGCGTGGGCCCCGCCCGTGGCCAGCGCCACCGTGCAGGCGGCCTTCTCGCCCGCGGCGGCCTACGGATCCGGCCATCGCGGCATTGATCTTGAGGCCCGGCCTGGAGCCACCGTGCGGGCGGTCGCCGATGCCACCGTGGCCCTGGCCAGGCCGGTCGCCGGGAAGCCGGTTCTCGTCCTGGTTGTCGAGCACTCCGATCTCGGGCGCCTGCGGGTGACCTACGAGCCGGTCCTCCCGGACGTCGAGGCCGGCGACCGCGTGCTCGCGGGCCAGCCGATCGGCACCCTCGCCCGTGCGGGCGGGCATTGCGGACGCGAGCCCCACTGCCTGCACCTGGGCATCAAGCAGGACGGCCGGTACCTGGATCCCGGACCCTTCCTGAATCACGGGCAGGTGGTGCTGAAGCCGCTTCGCTAGGCGTCCGGCTTCACCGATCGGGGATGCGCCTGCACGAAAGTGGTGCGCAGACGCTCGACCGAGACATGCGTGTAGCGCTGGGTTGTCGCAAGTGACGAGTGCCCGAGTAACTCCTGCACTGCCCGCAGGTCGGCGCCGCCCTCGAGCACATGGGTCGCGGCACTATGACGCAAGGCGTGCGGCGAGACGCTGGCTACCCCGGCCTGCCCGGTGAGCCGATGAACGCTCTCGCGCACGGTACGCGGATCAATGCGCCCGCCGCGGGCACCCAGGAAGGCGGCCTGGCCGCTTCGACTTCCGGTGAGATCACTGCGCACGGCAAGCCAGTCGGTCACGGCACGTGAGGCAGGCAATCCGAAGGGCACGACTCGCTGCTTGTCACCCTTGCCAGTCACGCGCACGGTACGGCGGTCGAGATCAAGATCTCGAACGTCGATCGCGCACAGTTCCGAGACGCGAATTCCGGTCGCGTAGAGCAACTCGACAATTGCCCGATCACGCACCGCCACCGGCGAGCCGTCGTCGCTGGCGACCGCAGCGTGCTCCATCAGTCGGGCCGCGGCCGATTGGTCCAGCACCATCGGAAGATGAGTGCCGGCCTTCG
>JBJSWO010000146.1:0-17432 GCA_046085905.1 Actinomycetes bacterium
GTGAGGCTAGGTGCGCGCAGCGACAGCCGAAAGCGGTTGTCCACAGTTCAGCCGGTGGTGCTCGACGGGGTGGAGGTGCTGGGCGCGGGCGTGCTCGGAGCGGGAGAGCTGCTCGAGGCCGACGACGTGCCGCTGCCGGCCGACGAGCTCGAACTGCCCGTATTCGTCTTCTTGTCGCGAGAGTCGTTGCGGTAGAAGCCCGAGCCCTTGAAGACCACTCCGACATTGCCGAACTGCTTGCGCAGGGTCTCCTGGCCGCATGAGGGGCAGGTGGTCAGGGTCGGATCCGACATCGACTGAACGATCTCGTGGTTGCTCTCGCAGTTCGAGCACGCGTACTCGTAGGTGGGCACGTTTCCTCCTGGCCGGATCTAGCACTCGGGAGTGCTGAGTGCTAATTCTGCCCTGAGGTTCGGTGATTCGTCCAATCGACGAAGCGCCGCCGTACCCTTCGTTCGTGATCACCCCGAGAGTGCTGGCGTGGATAGCCCTCGGCGGAATCCTGGGTTCGCTCGCGCGCTTCGTGGTCTCGATTCTGTGGAATCCGGATCCGGTGGGCGGATTCCCCGTCGGCACCCTGATCATCAACATCGCTGGCTGCCTGGCTATCGGCATGATCGTTCCAGTACTCGCCGGCCACCCGCGCGAGGAGAAGCTGCGTCCCTTCATCGTCACGGGTGTGCTCGGCGGCTTCACGACCTTCTCGGCCTTCGCCGTCGAGGCCGGGGTGATGCTCGATTCCGGTGCCCTCGGACTCGCGAGCGCCTACATTGCCCTCACCCTGCTGCTCGGCCTGCTCGCGGTTCCGTTCGGCGTGCGCCTGACGCGAAGGCTCGCGCGATGATCGAGATCCTTGCAATCTCACTCGGTGCCGCGATGGGAGCCCCTTCTCGCTTCATTCTCGACAGATGGGTCGCGGGTCATGCGCCGACGAAGCGCTTCCCCTGGAGCCTGCTGCTGGTCAACGTGCTGGGCTCGGCCCTCGCGGGTGCGGCCTTCGCTCTCGCCACGGGCACCTTGCGCGTCTTCCTTCTGGTCGGACTCTGCGGCGCGCTAACCACGTTCTCGGGTTTCGGCTGGGAGATGCATCTGCTGTGGTCCAGATCGCGTTTGACCTTCGTGATCGCACTCCTCGTGATGACGACCTCGTGCATCGCCGCGTTCCTCGCGCTCTACCTGTCGCTCAGAAGCTGAGAGTCCGCTCCGGCGTGATCGCGTGATCGACTCGGCAGTCGTGTGCCTCGGTAGGCAGCTCAGCGAAGATCTCGTCATCGAAGAGCAGGCCAATGCGTAGGGGCCCTCCATCTGCGTGCATCGGGACGTCCTGAAGTGCTCGGTCGTAGAAGCCGCCGCCCTGCCCGAGGCGAGAGCCATCGGATGCCACGGCCAGTGCCGGCAGGACAATCGCATTGCAATCAGCTAGCGCACCGACGATGCCCCTGCCCGTGGGCTCCTGCATCCCGAGCATGCTCCGCGTGAAGGCCGTGCCATCGACGAATTCCACCCAGACGAGCTCCTGATCCTCGACACGGGGGAGGAGAACGCGAATATCCCGCTGGCGCAGTAGATCGATCAGCTCCGCGGTTCCCGGCTCAGAGTCCATCGACAGGTAGCTGGCGACGATGGTCGAACCGGCGAGAAGAGGAATCGCTCGGGCCGCGATGCTTCCGGCAGCGTGGACACGATCGGCCTCACCTCGCGCCTGTCGAGCGTCGCGAATGCGACGCCGTAGCGCAGCCTTGGCAGCGACCGAGCTCAGGTCAGCGGTTGTCACGAGCCCATCGTGCCCGATCCTCTATCGTCAGACCATGGACAAGGGGAACACGCGGAGCATGCCCGTGCGCAAGGCAGTCGTTCCCGCCGCGGGCCTCGGCACGCGCTTCCTGCCGGCCACGAAGGCCACTCCCAAGGAGATGCTGCCTGTCGTCGACAAGCCGGCGATCCAGTACGTGGTCGAGGAGGCCGTTGCGGCCGGGCTTGATGACGTCCTATTCATCACTGGTCGAAGCAAGCGTCCGCTGGAAGACCACTTCGACCGCAATTTCGAGCTCGAAGAGGTGCTCCGGGCCAAGGGTGACACTGAGCGACTCGAGATGGTCGAGCACTCCACCGACCTCGCGACCATTCATTACGTGCGGCAGGGCGACCCTCTTGGTCTCGGTCACGCCGTGCTCATGGCCGCCGGCCATGTCGGGAACGAGCCCTTTGCCGTGCTGCTGGGCGACGACCTCATTGATCCGCGAGATCCGATCCTGCCGCGCATGGCCGCAGTTCGAGCCGAGTTCGGCGGGTCCGTTGTCTGCCTGATGGAGGTACCGCGCGAGAGCATCTCGCTCTACGGCTGCCCCGCGATCGAGCGCACGGATTCCGATGACGTCGTGCTTGTCACCGACTTGATCGAGAAGCCCGATGTTGCCGATGCGCCGAGTTCCTACGCGGTCATCGGTCGTTATCTTCTCGACCCGGCAGTCTTCGATGTGATTCGTGAGACGAAGCCCGGGCGCGGTGGCGAGATCCAGCTCACTGATGCCCTGCGCACGCTGGCGTCCATGCCTGCTGATCAGGGCGGCGGTGTTCGCGGTGTCGTGTTCTCCGGTCGTCGCTACGACACGGGCGACCGAATCTCCTATCTGCAGGCCGTGATCACGCTCGCCGTCGAACGTGACGATCTCGGCCCGGAGCTTCGTGCATGGCTAACGGAATTCGTCGCGGGACTCACGTGATCGGTTGGCCCGTCACCCTCGTTGAGGGTGATATTCGATTGCGGCCATTGCGAATTCGCGACACCCGCGCCTGGCGCGAGGTCCGAGCGCGCAACAGTGAGTGGCTCACGACATGGGATGCGACACTTCCTCCCGAGGGTGCCTTCGAGGGCGAGGCTCCTCCCACCTTCGGTTCGATGGTGCGACGCATGAATCGCGAGGCGCGTGCCGGGCGCATGCTGCCATGGGCGCTTGAGGTTGACGGAGTCTTCCGCGGTCAGGTCACGGTCGGCGGCATCGCGATGGGCTCACTGCGCGGCGGATACATCGGCTATTGGATCGATCAGGAGGTCGCAGGTCGCGGCATCATGACAACCGCTGTTGCCATGGCCTGCGACTACCTCATCGGCGAATGCGGACTGCATCGCATCGAGATCAACATTCGTCCCGAGAACGAGCCATCACGTCGCGTGGCCGAGAAACTCGGCCTGCGCAATGAGGGCATTCGCGATCAGTACCTGCACATCAACGGGCAGTGGTGCGATCACGTGTCGTATGTCCTGCTGGCCGGAGATCAGCCCGAAGGCGTGCTGCGACGGCTCAGGAGTCAGCAACTTTCCCAGTAGTCCCACGCGACACGCCGAAGGTGCCCCACATCGCACCTACACGGTGTCCCCTATACGGGCCTCTAACGTACGAGGCGTGACGGGCCTCATCTACATCGTGATCATCGCGCTGTGGGCTGCAGTCCTTATCCCGATGTGGCTCCGGCGCCACGACCAGATCAGCGAGGTCCGGTCCACCGCCCGCTTCGAGAACTCCATGGCTCGGCTCGGCAGCCATGACGAGAGCACCGGCCGACGCGGGGGGCGCGATCACATGAACCGACAGATGACGATGAGCCCATCGGCCAGGCGCCGCGCCATCATCCTGGCCTCCCTGACCGGCCTGACTGCCCTCACCTTGCTACTGGCACTGGTTTCGATCGCCCCGAAGTGGATGCCGATCGTCTTCGGCCTGCTCACAGCTGCCTTCATGGTGGCCAGTGCGATGACAGCCTCGGCTCGCACCCAGGCTGCGCCGACGCGCGTGCGCCGCGCATCACCCTCCTCGCGCAGCGAGCGCACCTCGGCTCCGGTCGCTGAGCAGGCCGCAGTCGAGGACGACTGGGAGACCTGGAACGCCTGGGACGACGAGGACGACGCCTGGGAGGCCGTGCCCACAACGCTGCCGACGTACGTCACCGCTCCGCGCGCCTCGCAGGTGCCCCGACCGATCGACAAGGCTCGCCCGGGCGAGTGGACAGGCAGTGCCATGGTCGAGGCAGCGCAGGAGATGCGCGACGCCTCGGCCGCCCAGGCTGCTGAAATCGCCGCCGTCGCCGCTGCATACGACGACATCACCGCTGAGATTCCTGCGGTTTCGGCCGAGTACGACCGCCGCGCCGCGAACCAGTAGGTCAGCCGCCCCACGGCCCGTTCGGGTCAGTTGCTAGTCTCTTGCCTCGCAAGGGGCTGTGGCGCAGTTGGTAGCGCGTCTCGTTCGCAATGAGAAGGCCAGGGGTTCGAATCCCCTCAGCTCCACAAATGTTTTGGGCGGTCCCGTAGGGGCCGCCCAAAACATTTATCGGGACATGCGATTCGAGGAGGACCGTAGGGACGGTTCCCCTCAGCTCCACAAATGTTTTGGGCGGTCCCGTAGGGGCCGCCCAGAACATTTATCGGGACATGCGATTCGAGGAGGAGCTCCGGGACGGAGCGACGGTTCCCCTCAGCTCCACAAAGTCGTAAGGCGGTCCCGTAGGGGCCGCCTCACGACTTTCATGGTTCAGGATTCGAGGAGAAGGGAATTGCCACTTTCGTCCGCTTTCGACATGTACGGAGGGGAGCGAGTGCGCGAATCACCTTGTTGGGTGGGGTGACGATCCCTACCCTGTGGCCCAGGAATCGACGACGGGAGACCCGAGATGACACGCACTCTGACCGCGCGAGCGACCCTCGTTGCTCTGGCAGCGTCCATGGCAGTCGCCGTTCCGCTCGCGATTGCCTCACCCGCCCAGGCGGCCAATGACAAGGCCGCGTGCCTGGCCGCGAATGCCGATGTCGAGAACGTCTCATGCTTCGAGACGACGAAGCTTCCGGGCACGGCGACGAAGGGACAAGTCCAGGTGTCGTGGGGAATCACGGCGAGCACGGATTGGTCGTCGATGACCGGCGGTATCTGGATGGTCCGTACCCCGATCGCCGGGGAGAAGACCGGCGCCAAGGCCGACATTCCGAATTCGAATTCGCCCACCAATTGCTCAAGTGGCAACCCGGCTGGTTTCCAGGACTGCTACGTCACGTTCTCTGGCACGAGCGGTGCCATCACACTCGACTTCCCGGTCTCCATGGCCGGTTATCAGTACATCCTCCTCGAGTCGGAGGTCGGCAAGACCCCTGAGGATGACCTCGTGGCAGGAACTGGCGCAGGCTGGACGGATAACGACGTGGTCTGGGTTCACAAGGCCTACAAGTACAAGGTGAAGGGCAAGCCTGTCGTCACCCGAAAGTGCCCGGTCAAGTACGCCAAGCAGTGCATCGCCGTGGTGAATCTGGAACTGAACTCCGACCAGGGTTCGGGCGTCCCGGTATCGCCCACGTCGTAGAGCCGCGCTCGGCACGCCCTTTGGCCTTCGGGAGGCATCCGAGGGGTGCCCTCGGCGCTTACATTCGCCTTACCTCCCGGACATGCCCGATTCGGCATCCCATGTGACACTCGAGGTACAGCACTACGGGGCATACGAGTGAAGGGAATCGTCATGAGAGTTCGCAGAGGAACAGCGCTGGCCGGAGGTCTCATTCTCGGAGCAGCACTCGTGACGACTACAGCATGCGGAAGCTCGAGCATGGTCCCCGAGTCGCTTTCCTCAGCCGTGTCGAATCAGATCGAGGCTGTCACCAGTGAGCTGATTCCCGATGACGCAATGTTCCTGGCGATGATGATTCCGCACCACGAGCAAGCGGTGGAGATGTCTCAATTGGCCGCGACGAATGGCGCGAGTCCGGAGGTTCAGAAGCTCGCCGACACGATCGCCTCGGCCCAGGGCCCGGAGATCGGCCAGATGCAAGGGCTCCTGGAGGCGGCAGGCGCTCTGGGAGAGCTCGGCAAGCACACCGGGCACATGGACGGTCTCCTCAGCGAGGAGCAGATGTCCGAGCTCAAGGCCGCTCAGGGTGCCGAATTCGATCGCCTCTACCTCGAGGGCATGATCATGCATCACGAGGGTGCCGTGACCATGGCTCAGAACGTCATCGACAGTGGTGGAAACGCCACTGTCGTAGCCCTGGCCAAGCAGATCATCGCCGCGCAGACGGATGAGATCGCCCAGATGAAGCAGATGCTCGGCCAGTAGCCGCTAGATCCAGGTGGGCATCCACATGCGCAGGTTCCACTGCTCGTACGGGATGACCTGACCGGTCCAGATCGGATAGAACCACCAGGCAGCGAGCACGATCATCAGTACGAGGACGCCGACGGCGATGGCACCCCATCTACGTCGGCGTTCAGGTGCATCCGACGGGCCGAGAATCGAGCCGCAGGTCATGGCGAGAGCCATCACGACGAAGGGCACGTAGACCACGGTGTAGAAGGTGAAGATCGTGCGGTCCAGGTAGAGCATCCACGGAAGCCATCCGGCCGCGATACCGACGAGCACGGCGCCGGCACGCCAGTCACGGCGAGCAGTCCAGCGCCAGACCTGATGCACGATCGCGCCGATGGCGGCCCACCAGATGATCGGGTTGCCCAGTGCGAGCACCTCGGCAGCGCAATTGTCGGTCGGGCAGCCCTGCGAGCCGTCCTTGATCGAGTTCCAGAAGAACGATGTCGGCCGCGACTGGAAGGGCCACGAGAGCGGATTGCTCGCGTAGGAATGCGCGGAGGTCAGATTGACATGGAAGTTCCACGCCTCTGCGTGGTAGTGCCACAGTGATCGAATCGCTGCGGGGATGATCGAGGGATCCTGAGTTGCCGCCCAGTTGCGGTCGTAGCCACCATCAGTGAGCAGCCAGCCTGTCCAGCTGAAGAAGTAGACGACGATCGCGATCGCCACCATCACCACTGCGGTCAGCGGAGTCTCGCGCAGGAACGTAGCTCGCCAGGGCTGTTGCACGCCGATCGCACGACGGGTCGAGATATCCCAGACCAGCGTCATGATGATGAAGAAGACGAGGAACCAGATCCCCGACCACTTCACCGCGCAGGCAAGGCCAAGTGCGACTGCCGCAGCCCAGCGGAACGGCCGATAGCCGAATCGCGGGCCGAATCTCGTAGCCGCCGCCTCGATGCCATGAGTCTCGACGAACTCGGCCATTCGCTTCCGCGTGCGATCGCGATCGATGAGTAGGAGGCCGAACGCGACGAGCACCCAGAATCCGAGAATCATGTCGAGGAGACCGGTGCGGCTCATCACGATGTGGATGCCATCGAGGGCGAGGAAGAGACCGGCGAGAGTGCCGATCAGGTCGGAGCGGGTGAGCCGGCGCGTTATGCGCGCTGTGATGACGATCGCGATGATGCCGAGCACGCAGACCGCGATGCGCCAGCCGAAGGGAGTGCCGCCGAAGAAGTACTCGCCCGCGGCGATCGTCCACTTGCCCAAAGGCGGATGCACGACAAAGGCCGGCTCGGGCTTGAAGATGTCGAGAAGGCGCCAGTTGCCGTCACTGGCGAGCAGCTTATCGTTGGCTCCGTCGACCATTGCCCGCTCGTAGCCGAAGCGCAGCAGTGACAGGGCGTCCTTGGGGTAGTACGTCTCGTCGAAGGCGATGGCATGGGGCGTGCCGAGATTCCACAGGCGGATGATCGCCCCGATGAAGGCGACGATGAGCGGACCGATCCAGCCGCGGATGCCATGCGAGGGCATCGGGGGCACGAGCCTGCGGGTCAGCGAGGCCACATCGCGCGCATCAGTCACCGGCCCATCGTAGGCGGGGAGATAGCTTCAGGAACTGGCACAATGCGCGAGTGACCGATCAGGGGCGAGTGGTGCTGGCGGCAACGCCCCTGGGCAATATCGGTGATGCCCCGCCTCGACTCATTGAACTCCTCGCCACGGCGGATGTCATCGCAGCGGAAGACACCCGCCGACTTCACCGGCTAATGAGCGATCTCGGGGTCACTCCCACCGGTCGAATCGTGTCGTACTTCGAGGGCAATGAGATCGCACGCACCGATTCCCTGGTGCAGGCCGCACTTGAGGGCTCAGTCATCGCCGTCGTGACTGATGCCGGGATGCCGTCGGTGAGTGATCCGGGCTATCGACTCGTCGCCGATGCCGTTGCTGCCGGCGTCACCGTGACGATCGTTCCCGGTCCTTCGGCCGTGCTCGCCGCGCTCGCAGTGTCGGGCCTGCCCGTCGATCGCTTCTGCTTCGAGGGTTTCCTGCCGCGCAAGGGCGGCGAGCGCAGCACCCGTCTCGCGCAGCTCGCCGCCGAGCCGCGCACCATGGTCTTCTTCGAGGCTCCTCATCGCATCGAGGCAACTCTGCGAGCGATGGCAGAGAGCTTCGGCGCTGATCGCGCGGCCGCCGTCTGCCGAGAGCTGACCAAGACCTATGAGGAGGTCAAGCGCGGTGGCCTCGGGGAGCTCGCCGACTGGGCGGCTGAGGGAGTGCGCGGCGAGATCACCGTCGTGGTCAGCGGGGCCAGCGAGTCCGAGCAGCGCGAGGCCTCGGGGCTGGTGACCGCCGAGGACTGGGTGGCCGCTGTCACGAGCCGCGAGGCCGATGGCGAGGACCGCAAGGTCGCCATCGGGGCGGTGGCCAAGGACGCCGGGGTTCCGCGTCGTGAGGTGTACGCCGCAGTCGTCGCGGCAAAGGGCGCAAAGCCCGCGCCCTAAGATCGAGCCATGTCATCGTCCGAGAAGGCGTTCTACCTGACCACGCCTATCTACTACGTCAACGATGCCCCTCATATCGGGCATGCGTACACGACCACCGCGGGCGATGTGCTCACCCGCTGGCACCGCCAGCGCGGCGAGGATGTCTGGTTCCTGACCGGCGTCGATGAGCACGGCACGAAGGTCGAGCGCGCGGCCGAGGCCGGCGGGGTCACCCCGCAGCAGTGGGTAGACCGCCTGGTCAGCACCGACTGGCTGCCGGTTCTCGAGACCGTCGATGCCGCCAACGATGACTTCATTCGCACCACTTCGGCACGCCACATCGAAGGCGTCCAGCGCTTCTGGGAGGTGCTGCGCGAGAACGGCTACGTCTTCGCCGCCCCCTACGAGGGCCCGTACTGCGTCGGCTGCGAGGAGTTCAAGCTGCCGGGCGATCTGCTCGACGGCGAGGGCGAGTACGCCGGGCAGAAGGTGTGCCCGGTGCACGGTCGTCCGGTCGAGCAACTGGAAGAGGACAACTGGTTCTTCAAGCTCTCCGCTTTCCAGGAGCGCCTGATCGCGCACTACGAGGCGAACCCCAACGCCATCTCGCCGCAGAGCGCCTACAACGAGGTGATGAGCTTCCTGCGCCAGGGACTCGTCGATATCTCGATGTCGCGCTCGAGCGTCGGATGGGGAATCCCGCTGCCGTGGGACGAGAAGCAGGTCGTCTACGTCTGGTTCGATGCACTTCTCAACTACGCGACCGCTGTCGGCTTCGGCGCTGCGCCTGACACCGCCGAGGGCGAGCTCTTCGCGCGCACCTGGCCCGCTGACGTGCACCTGGTGGGCAAGGACATCCTGCGCTTCCACGCGGTGTACTGGCCCGCGATGCTCATGGCCGCGAATCTGCCGCTGCCGAAGAAGGTATTCGCGCACGGGTGGCTGCTCGTCGGCGGCGAGAAGATGTCGAAGACCAAGCTCACCGGCATCTCGCCCGACCAGATCATCAATCACTTCGGCTCTGATGCCTTCCGTTACTACTTCCTGCGCGCGATCGCCTTCGGCCAGGACGGCTCGTTCTCGTGGGAGGACATGTCGGCTCGCTACACCGCCGAGCTCGCCAATGGCCTGGGCAACCTCGCCTCGCGCGCGACCGCGATGGTCGGAAAGTACTGCGAGGGCGTGCTGCCCGCCGCTCCTGCGGTTACCGATGCCGAGGTCGTGCTGCATGACGCACTCGCGGCAGCTGCCGCCGAGGCTGATCGCGCGATCGTCGATCTCGACTTCCTGACCGGCATCACCGCGGTGAAGTCGTTCATCGATCTCGTCAACGGCTATGTCACCGAGCAGGCGCCGTGGGTGCTCGCGAAGGATCCGGCTAACGATGATCGCCTGCACACCGTGCTCTACACGATCTGCGAGTCACTGCGCGCTGTCGCTGTGCTCTACAACCCGCTCATGCCCAAGGCGATGAGCTCACTGTGGAGCCAGCTCGGTGCCGAGGCTCAGCTGGGCCCGATCGGCGAGCAGCGCGTGGCCGATGCCGGCACGTGGGGTCGTCTGCAGCCGGGTGCGGTCATCACCAAGGGCGAATCGCTGTTCCCGCGCATTGAAGAAGTGGCCTGACGTGTTCGAAACGGCACCGCAGCCCCTCGCTGCGCCCGTCATCGACACCCACTGCCATCTCGACATCCGCGATGGCGATCGCCACCCCGGGGCCACGCCTGATCCTGATGACCTGCTCGAGATCGCGGCGGGCGTAGGCGTCACGCGCATCGTCCAGATCGGCTGCGATGTCGACTCGGCCCGTTGGTCGGTCGAGATGGCGCAGTCGCGGCCTGAGGTGGTCGTCGGCGTTGCCCTGCATCCCAATGAGGCCCCGCGCCTGCAGCTGGAAGAGGGCCGCGATGCCCTCGAAGCCGCGTGGGCAGCGATTGCCGAACTCGCCGTCGATCCGAAGGTGCGCGCGATCGGCGAGACCGGCCTCGATTACTTCCGTACCGATGAGACTGGCCGCGAGATCCAGCATGAGTCCTTCCGCTGGCATATTCGTTTGGCCAAGCAACTCGGCAAGCCGCTCGTGATTCACGACCGCGAGTCGCATGACGACGTCATTCGCCTTGTCGAGGAAGAAGGCGCTCCTGAGACAGTCGTCTTTCACTGCTTCTCCGGCGACGCCGCGATGGCGAAGTACTGCGCGAGCAAGGGCTGGTACATGTCCTTTGCCGGAGTCGTGACCTTCAAGAACGCGCAGGGCCTGCGCGATGCGCTGCTCGAGGTTCCCGACGAACTCGTGCTGGTCGAGACCGATGCGCCGTACCTGACGCCCACCCCGCATCGCGGGAAGGCAAATGGCTCGTACCTCATGCCGTACACCGTGCGCGCGATGGCAGATGTGCGCGATGTCAGCGAGACCGCGATGGCGAACACTCTGTGGAACAATGCGCAGAAGGTCTTCGGTCCGTTCTGATGACAGACCTCCTGGGCGCCCGCGAGATCCGCGAGCTCGCCGAGTCACTCGGCATCCGTCCGACGAAGAAGCTCGGGCAGAACTTCGTCATCGACCCGAACACGGTGCAGCGCATCGTGCGTGCCGCTGACGTGGTGCCCACCGATCACGTGCTCGAAGTTGGCCCCGGTCTCGGATCGCTGACGCTCGCACTGCTGCAGGAGGTCTCCTCGGTCATCGCGATCGAAATCGATCCGGTGCTGGCCGAGCAACTGCCGCGCACCATCGCCCTGCACATGCCCGAGCGTGCCGATTCGCTGACCCTGATCGTTTCGGATGCGATGAAGGTCGATGTCGTGCCGGGGGAGCCCACCGCGCTCGTCGCGAACCTTCCCTACAACGTCTCGGTTCCCGTGCTCCTGCACCTGCTCGAGGTGGTGCCCAGCATTCGAACAGCTCTGGTGATGGTGCAGAAGGAGGTTGCCGAGCGCCTCGCGGCCGAGCCCGGCAGTCGCACCTACGGAATCCCGAGCCTGAAGGCCCGCTGGTACGGCGAGGTGCGCATGGCCGGCAACATCGGCCGCAATGTCTTCTGGCCCGAGCCCAATGTCGACTCCGCACTGGTGCGTGTTGACCGTCGCGAGCAGCCGACCTGCGAGTCGAGTCGCGAGTGGGTCTTCAGGGTGATCGACACCGCCTTCGCCCAGCGACGCAAGAGCCTTCGTGGTGCACTCGCGCAGCTCGCCGGCTCGCCCGATGCGGCAGAGCAGGCGCTGCGTGCCGCGGGCATCGACCCCGGTCGTCGTGGCGAGGCCCTCACACTTCCGGAGTTCATTGCCCTGGCCGACAGCCTTCATCGGGCCTCGGCTCGCTAGAACGCCTACCCTCAAGCCATGGCCTCGACCTCGGTGATCGTTCGCGTGCCCGCGAAGGTCAATCTGCAGTTGTCGGTGGGCCCCCTGCGCAAGGACGGCTATCACGAGCTCGCCACGGTGTTCCATGCCGTGAGCCTGAGCGACGAGGTGAAGGCGACCTATGCCGAGCCTGGTGCCGGCATCACCCTGACCATCTCGGGTGAGGGTGCCAATCATCTTCCCGTCGACGAGTCGAATCTCGCCTATCGCGCAGCCATGCTGCTCGCCGCGCACGCGGGCATCGAGGCCAATGTCACCCTTCACCTGAACAAGGGAATCCCCGTCGCCGGCGGAATGGCCGGCGGAAGTGCTGACGCGGCTGGCGCACTCGTCGCGTGCGATGCGCTGTGGCGCCTGAATACCGATCGCGATGACCTGATGGATCTCGCGGCCGAGCTCGGCTCCGATGTTCCCTTCGCCCTGCATGGCGGCACTGCGGTCGGCACCGGCCGCGGAGAGAAGTTGATGTCAGCGCTCGCGCGCGGCTCCTTCCACTGGGTCTTCGCCCTTGCCGAGGGCGGGCTCTCCACCCCTGCGGTTTACGGCGAGTGCGATCGCCTGCGCGAGGGTATTGACGTTCCCGACCCCTATGTGTCCGATCTCCTCATGCAGGGGCTGCGCGCCGGTGATGCGGTGATCCTGGGCAAGGCGCTGAGCAATGACCTGCAAGCTGCGGCGATCTCGCTGCGGCCGTCACTCGCGCAAGTGCTCGAGACCGGGGACGATCTCGGTGCGCTCGGCGGCATCGTGTCAGGCAGTGGTCCGACATGCGCCTTCCTCGCGCGCGATCACGAGCATGCACTCGATATCGCGGTCGGACTCACGTCAGCGGGCGTGTGCCGCACGGTCAAGAAGGCGACGAGTCCGGCACACGGCGCGAAGGTCGTCGGCTAGCGCTTGCGCATCAGCAGTTCGGGCTTGGCTTCCATGCCCGCGAGGCCATTCCAGGCCAGGTTCACCAGGTGTGCGACGACTTCGTCCTTCTTCGGCTTGCGCACGTCGAGCCACCACTGCCCGGTGAGCGCGACCATTCCGACGAGCATCTGCGAGTACATGCGAGCGAGCTTCTTGTCCATCTTGTGCGCCGCGAACTCGTTGGCGAGCAGGTGCTCGACCTGAGTGGCGACGTCGACGATGAGGCTGGCAAAGGTGCTGTTCGACTGCGAGACCGGTGAGTCGCGCACGAGGATGCGGAAGCCATCGGGGTATTCATCGATGTAGTCGAAGAGAGCCATGCCTGCCTGCTCGAGTAGCAGGCGCGGATTACTGCCGCTCAGTGCCCGCTCGAATGAGTTGAGCAGGTAGTTCATCTCACGATCGACAAGAACGGCGTAGAGGCCTTCCTTGCCGCCGAAGTGCTCGTAGACCACGGGCTTGGAGACCTTCGCCGTGCTGGCGATCTCCTCGACGCTGACTGCCTCGAAGCCCTTCTCGGCAAACAGCTTCCGCCCGACGGTAAGCAACTGCTCGCGCCGCTCCTGGCCGCTCATGCGCACCTTGGCATCGGATGCCCGGCGTGACGTGTCGCGGCGCTTGGCGCTGGAGATATCGGTGACGTTGTCGGAGTCGTCAGGCTCCAGTTCCTCGACGAGGGTGCTCATGGCGACTAGTTCGCCCGGGCCGGATGGAACTTGCGCAAGCGGTGCTCCTGACTCGGGTCATTGAGCTTGCGGACGAGACGCTCGTGCTTGGGCCAGCGCACATCAGTGGCAAGACCGGTCTTCTCGAGGCCGCGGATGATCGCTGCGCTGATATCCATCTGACCCTTGAACACGCCATGTCGAGCCGCGGTGGGCTCGGCGTGATGCAGGCTGTGCCAGGACTCGCCCATGGCGGGAATTGCCAGCCACCACACGTTGCTCGAGAGATCGCGGGAGTTGAAGGGGCGATTGCCGAAGACGTGGCAGATGGAGTTGATCGACCACGTGACGTGATGGACGAGCGCGATGCGAATGAGGCTTCCCCAGAAGAACCCGGTGAGTGCGCCGAGCCATGACCAGGTGAGCAGGCCGCCGAGCACTGCGGGTGCGAGCATCGAGATCGTCACGATGAGCGGGAAGGCGCGCGAGATGCGCTGGACGTCCGGATCATTGGCGATGTCGGGCGCGTACTTCGCCGGGTCGGTCTGTTCCTCGCTGAACAGCCACCCGACGTGCGACCAGTAGAGCCCCTTGGCGATGGCGCGCTTGCTGGTGCCGAAGCGCCAGGGGGAGTGGGGGTCGCCCTGCTCATCCGAGAACTGGTGATGCTTGCGATGATCGGCCACCCATTGTGAGAGCGAGCCTTGAAGCGCAAGCGAACCGGCGATTCCGAGCACGTACTTCATGAATCGGTTCGTCTTGAACGAGCCGTGCGTGAAATAGCGGTGGAATCCGATCGTGATCCCACCGGCGGTAATTGCCCAGAACAGCACGACGATGAAGACGTCGCTCCAGCCGATGAAGCCGCCCCAGGCCACGGGGATTGCCGCGATGACGGCGAGCAGCGGGACGATGATGAAGATCGCGATGGTGATGCGCATCGCGTTGCTGACGTAAGTCTCGTCGGCGGGGACTACCGCGTCGACGGGCTGGGCGAGGGTCATGGGACTCCTTAGCGAGGCAGTGTGTACTACCTACGGTTCCGTAACCTACGCGACCGTAACCTCCCGTGTCCAGCGGAACTCGCGAATCATTTAGCCTTGGCCACTGCAGTCAGTCCCGGGTCGTCTAGCGGCAGGACAGCGGACTTTGAATCCGTCAACGATGGTTCGATCCCATCCCCGGGAGCTCTTCGATTTCCCGGAGCCCCAATTTTCGGCCCATCCTCGAGAGCTCCCTCTCCCCCGATAGGCTTGAGGTCTTCCCCCGTTCGGCCCTTCTCTTCATGCCCATCGGAGGAATTCGTGACCACCTCAGCGGCCCCGCGCCCCTCGGTCGTCATCATCCTGGCCGCCGGCGAGGGCAAGCGGATGAAGTCCGCTCTCCCCAAGGTCCTTCATCCTGTCGCCGGCCGTTCCCTCCTGGGTCACGTGCTCGAGGCTGCAGCTCATGTCGAGCCCGCGCACGTGGTGGTCGTGGTCGGTCACGGACGCGATCAGGTCATCGCCCATCTCTCGGAGGTCGCCCCCTGGGCGCTCACCGTCGTGCAGGAGGAGCAGCGGGGCACTGGCCATGCCGTGCGCATCGCGCTCTCCGAGGTGCGTGCCCGCGGGCTCGAGATCGACGATGCGCCCGTCGTGGTGCTCACCGGTGATACGCCGCTGCTCACGGGCCTCACCCTCGAGGGCCTGCTCATTGAGCATGCGCAGACGGGGGCCGTGGCCACGGTGCTCACGGCCTCGCTCAGTGATCCGACCGGCTACGGCCGCGTGCTGCGCGGCGGTGCCGGCCAGGTCACCGGAATCGTCGAGCACAAGGACGCAAACACCGAGCAGCGCGCAGTCACCGAAATCAACTCGGGCATGTACGCGTTCTCCGCCTCGCATCTCGACGCGGCGCTCACCCGCATCACCACGAACAACGCGCAGTGCGAGGAGTACCTCACCGATGTTCTCGGCTTCCTCGAGAGTGACGGCGAGATCATCAGTGCCTCGATGTGCGCCGACAGCAGCGAGATTCTCGGCGTGAACGATCGCTTCCAGCTCTCGCAGGCTGCCGGAATCATGCGCGATCGCATCAATGCCGAGTGGATGCGCTCGGGTGTCTCGATCCTCGATTCCTCCACCACCTGGCTTGATGTCGACGTCGAGATCGAGCCCGATGCGGTGATCCTGCCCAGCACCACGCTGCGCGGCCCGACCTCGATCGCCTCGGGTGCTCGCATCGGCCCCGGCACCACGCTCGCCTCGTGCGAGGTCGGCGAGGGTGCCTCCGTGATTCACACCTGGGCTGAGCTGGCCGTGATCGGTGCCGGCGCATCGGTCGGCCCCTTCACCTACCTGCGCCCGGGTGCCGTGCTCGGCGCGGGCGCCAAGGCCGGTGCCTACGTCGAGATCAAGAACTCCACCATCGGCGACGGCGCGAAGGTCCCGCACCTGTCCTACGTGGGCGACGCCGAGGTTGGAGCCGGCTCGAATATCGGCGCCGCAACGGTTTTCGTGAACTACGACGGTGTCGAGAAGCACCGCACGGTCGTCGGCGAGCAGGTGCGCATCGGCAGCGACAGCATGCTCGTCGCACCCGTCACCATCGGCGACGGCGCCTACACGGCTGCCGGCTCAGTGATCACCGACGATGTTCCCCCCGGTGCCATGGCCGTGGGTCGCGCGAAGCAGCGCAATGTCGAGGGCTGGGTCGAGCGGAAGCGACCCGATTCGGCATCCGCTGACGCGGCTCGGAAGGCACGGCAGCAGAATTCGTCCAACAACGCATCGGCGAAGGAGTAACGGTGACCGAGATAACGGCCCCCATTCAGAAGAAGCTCGTCCTGCTCGCCGGGCGCTCGCACCCTGAACTGGCCAATGCTGTCGCTGACGAGCTCGGTATACCGCTCTCGAAGACTGTCGCCTACGACTTCGCCAATGGCGAGATCTTCGTCCGCTTCGAGGAGTCCGTGCGAGGCGCGGATGCCTTCGTGCTGCAGAGTCACACCACGCCGATCAACAAGTGGATCATGGAGCAGCTGATCATGGTCGATGCGCTCAAGCGTGCATCTGCCAAGCGCATCAGCGTGATCGTTCCTTTCTACGGCTACGCCCGCCAGGACAAGAAGCACCGCGGCCGCGAGCCGATCTCCGCCCGGCTGATGGCCGACCTCTTCAAGACCGCCGGCGCCGACCGCCTCATGACTGTCGACCTGCACACCTCGCAGATCCAGGGCTTCTTCGACGGCCCCGTTGATCATCTCTTCTCGCTGCCGATCCTGGCCAAGCATGTCAAGGAGAGCGTGGGCCACGACCGCATCACCGTGGTGTCGCCCGATGCCGGGCGCGTGCGCGTGGCCGAGAAGTGGACCGACATTCTGGGCGCACCGCTGGCCATCATTCACAAGCGCCGCGATCCCGACGTGCCGAATCAGGTCAAGGTGTTCGAGGTCGTCGGCGAGGTCAAGGGCCGGGTGTGCGTCGTCGTCGACGACATGATCGACACTGGTGGCACCATCGTGAAGGCTGCCGAGACCCTCTTCGAGCAGGGCGCTGCAGGGGTCATCGTGGCCGCCACCCACGCGATCCTCAGCGATCCAGCCCGTGACCGCCTCCAGAACTCGAATATCTCCGAGGTGATCGTCACCGACACCCTGCCGATCGTCGACGAGGCCCGGTTCCCCAAGCTGACGGTGCTCTCGATCGCCCCGCTGCTCGCGAAGGCCATCACCGAGGTGTTCACCGACGGCTCGGTCACGAGCATGTTCGACGACACCCCCTCGCACGAGCTCGGTAACTAGATCACGGAGGAATTCGGGCCCCTCCCGTGAGGGCTCGGGCCCGATTTCGTCCCCGGGGTCTCGCTCGTTAGACTCCTCTCAATTCCTCGGCGAGGGTGTCGCGCAGGCACCGTGATCGACGCGGTCGGCGCCCAACGCGCT
>JBJSWO010000147.1:0-3639 GCA_046085905.1 Actinomycetes bacterium
CGATCTCGATGTGGGTGACACCCGGGACCATCTGCACCACCTCGTCGAGGATGCGCCGCGTCGCGCGGCAAGGCTGGCAGAAGGCGCTGGAGAACTGCACGAGGGTCGCAACCTCGCCGAGCGAGGTGCCGATGGCCGCAGCGGTCAGCACATCGCCGCCGTGCTCCTCGTGCACGGCATCGTGAACGTCAGCAGGCGGAGCATCATCGGGCAACGGCACGGGTCGCGCGTCACCGATCGACTTCATGCGCCCATCGGTGGCGCGACGCCACAGGCCGAAGGCAGTCGCCGCGACGAGGGCGAGCACGAGGATCAGGACACCGGTCATAACAGCGCTAACTATCCACTGCCGCGATCTGTTCCCGCGCCCAGGCAGCAATTCGCTCCAGGGTCGGATCATCGATCGCCCGCTCGGCATGCCCGAAACCGGGAATTTCCCACAGCTCGACCCGGTCATTTCCACTGGCAATCGCCGCGGCATTCAGCGAGCGCGGATGCTCGAGCGGGAAGTAGCGATCGACATCGCCATGCACGATCAGCACGGGCAGATGCGGATAGCGCGTGATCGCCTCGACCGGGGGCTCCGGCATCGGATCGGGCCAGCCGCCTCCGTCGATCCGAGTTCCGCGCGTGCGCATGTAGCCGCGTCCGAGACGCGAGGC
Organism: Actinomycetes bacterium; assembly: GCA_046085905.1. Lineage (GTDB taxonomy): Bacteria > Actinomycetota > Actinomycetes > S36-B12 > S36-B12 > CAIKZY01. The sequence goes on from JBJSWO010000147.1 coordinate 663, forward strand.
GACTACCTGGTGCATTCGACGCATGATCCTGGTGCCTCGGTAGTACCAGAACGCCGGCGCGCTCACGGCAACCACGGCGTCGACTCGGTCGGCCTCTCCCTCGGGGAAGGCGGCCTGACGCAGCACCACGGCGCCACCCATGGAGAAGCCGATGGTGACCACATGCCGATACCCGAGCTCGCGTGCCCAGGCGACGGCAGCGGAGACGTCCTGGATCTCCTTGTGACCGATGGTGGTGACCCCGCCGGATTCGCCATGGCCGCGCATGTCGAGCACCACCAGGCCCGCGTACTGCGAGAGCACGCGCACGACCTTCTCGATCTTCTCGGAGCGCCATTGACCCGTGAATCCATGAGCCACGACGAGGCAGAGATCCCCCTCGCGAGGCAGGTGCCCGGCGCTGATCGAGGTGCCATCGGAGGCGGTCAGCACGGTCGAGACGAAGCCCTCAAGCATCAGAAGCCCTCCTCCTCAGCCCTCGGTGGTGCCTCGGCCGCTTGCCGACCGGGCCACCATTGTCCCCGATGCCGTAGCCTTGGGGCTTTCCCGAGGGTGAAAGGCGGTGACATGAGACTCCTCCTGCTCACCCGTGCCATGGAACCCTCGTCCGAGGTCCTGCCGGCCCTCGGCCTGCTGGCCCACCACGTGCGCGCCCTTCCTGCCGAGCCCACTGCCCTCCTTGATGCCCCCAACTGCGATGCCCTCGTCATTGACGGACGCCGCGACCTCCCCGCAGTGCGCGGCCTGACTCGCCTGATCCGCCAGACCGGCGTCGACGTCCCCGTTCTTCTCGTGACCACCGAGGGCGGCCTCGCGGCCGTGCAGTGGGACTGGGGAATGGACGAAATCCTGCTCGACACGATCTCCCCGGCCGAGCTCGAGGCGCGCCTGCGCCTGGCTGTCTCGCGAATCGGCGAGGCCACCGGCGCGACCAACGCCGAGCCCGAGGAGATTCGCAGCGGCGAGCTCATGGTCGACGAGGGCACGTACACAGCGAAACTGCGCGGACGCAGCCTAGATCTCACCTTCAAGGAGTTCGAGCTGCTGAAGTTCCTCGCTCAGCATCCGGGCCGCGTTTTCACTCGCGCCCTTCTCCTGCAAGAGGTCTGGGGCTACGACTACTTCGGAGGCACCCGCACTGTCGACGTTCACGTGCGTCGCCTTCGCGCAAAGCTCGGAGTCGAGCACGAGTCGCTGATCGGCACGGTGCGCAACGTGGGCTACCGATTCGTCCCGATGGGCGAGGGCACACTCGATGACGATCTCGTCGTCGATCCGTCGCTGGTCTGATCATGACGCTCACTGTCAGCACAGTCGAGCATCTCGACCCTGCCGAACTCTCCGGCGTCATCAGCCTGATCGAGCACGTCACCTCCGCAGATGGCCTTCACCCTCTGTCAGAGCATGTCTATCTGCACCTTCGGCACGGCGGAGATGACGGCGGGCGTCACGTACTCGTGCGTGATGACTCCTCGGTGATCGTCGGGTACGCGCATCTCGACTGCACCGACATGGTCCAGGGGCCGAGTGCCGAGCTCGCCGTCGAGCCGGCTGCACGCCGAGAGGGCGTCGGTCGATTGATCATCAGCACCTTGCTCGAGCTCACCGACGGTCAGGGTCTGCGGCTCTGGGCTCATGGGGAGCAGGCAGCAGCCGCACGCCTGGCTCGCTCGATGGGATTCGAGAACTCTCGGGTGCTCTGGCAGATGCGTCGCTCCCTCTTCGCGCCGATCTCCGCCGCTGCCCTTCCTGAAGGCTGCACGATCCGCGCCTTCGAACCGGGGGTCGACGATGACGCCTGGCTGCGGATCAATGCGCGCGCCTTCGCCGAGCTTCCCGATCAGGGCGGCTGGACCCTTGACGACCTCCATCGCCGCATGGCCGAGCCCTGGTTCTCCGCTGCCGGCTTCCTCATCCTCGAATGCGACGGGAAGGTGGTCGGATTCCACTGGACCAAGGTCCATGGGCGCAGGAGCGGTGGCGGCCATGACCATGACGCCATCGGCGAGGTCTACGTGGTGGGAGTCGACCCCGACCACGCCGGTCGCGGCCTGGGCAGGGCTCTCACCCTGGCCGGCCTGCACCACCTCCGCGGCCTCGGGCTCTCCCAGGCCATGCTCTATGTCGACGCCAGTAACACCTCGGCCATTCGCCTCTACGAAGGGCTCGGCTTCTCCCGCTGGGATACCGATGTGCTTTACCGTCATCGCGCGGTTGCCGAGCGTTAACCCTGCTGTGCCACGATGGTCCCGTGTCCCTAGAGCAGACTTCCCCCACCGAGGCGCAGCCCACGCCCCCGCCTATCCACGGAGGCGACCTGCCGGCTGACCGCTTCCTCGACCGGGAGATCTCCTGGCTCGACTTCAACCAGCGCGTGCTCGAGCTCGCCGAGGACAACACCCTCCCTCCGCTCGAGCGGGCGAAGTTCCTGGCAATCTTCGCCAGCAACCTCGACGAGTTCTTCATGGTGCGCGTCGCCGGCCTCAAGCGCCGTATCGCCACCGGTATCGCCGTCCGTGCAGCGAGCGGTCTGACACCGCGCGAGGTGCTCGAGAACATCTGGGTGCGCGCACACGCACTCCAACGCGAGCACGCAATCGTCTTCCACGCCGAGGTTCTCCCCGCGCTGAGCGCACACGGCATCGAATTACTGCGCTGGGCCGAGCTCGCCGATGCGGAACGCGATGCGACCGAGCCCTTCTTCGACCGTCAGGTCTTCCCAGTTCTCACACCCCTAGCCGTCGATCCCTCGCACCCGTTCCCGTACATCAGCGGACTCTCGCTGAACCTCGCTGTCGTCGTGCGCAACCCGATCACCGGCACTGAGCTGTTCGCTCGCGTGAAGGTGCCGCCGTCACTTCCGCGATTCGTCGCCGTAGGCCCGCAGCGCTTCGTGCCGCTTGAGGACATCATCGCCGCGCATCTCAATGACCTCTTCCCCGGCATGCAGATCCTCGAGCATCACGCCTTCCGCGTA
>JBJSWO010000148.1:0-8899 GCA_046085905.1 Actinomycetes bacterium
CCATCGTGCGCGATGCGATTGCCGCGGGCGTTCCCCTGGGCGTGTACGGCGTGGGCTGGAGCGAGTTCATCGACGCCGAGTACGTCAGGGGCGAGTTCCTGCCGAATCCCGACGTGCCCGCCGCCTATGCCTCGGCCGGCATCGTGCTCAATGACCACTGGCCGCAGATGGCGGCCGAGGGATTCCTCTCCAACCGCCTCTTCGACGCCGTTGCCTCGGGCGCGCGCGTGATCAGCGATGAGGCCGCCGGGCTACAGGAAGTCTTCGGCGACGCAGTCGTCACGTACTCCTCGGCCGAGCAGCTGCGCGAGATCCTGCAGGCACCGCTCGACTCTGCCTTCGCGAGTCGTGAGCGACGACTGGCGAATGCCGAGCGCATCGCACGCGATCACGGCTTCGACGCACGAGCATCCGAGCTGATCGCCGCGGCCCTCGAGATGCGAGGTGCGCGATGACCGGTGCGCCCGATGTCAGCATCGTCCTGATCACTTTCAACGACGCGAGGCGCCTGCCCAAGGCCCTGCGCTCACTGACCCGCCAGACCCTCTCGGCCATCGAGATCATCGTCGTCGACGATGCCTCGACCGATAACACGGCCGATGTCGTGGCGAAGGCGGCCGCGGCCGACCCGCGTATCCGTTACGTACGACTCGAGCAGAATTCGGGAGGCTGCAGCGCACCGCGCAACCGCGGAATCGCCGAGGCTGCCGGTCGCTGGGTGATGTTCTGCGACTCCGATGACGAATACGAACGTCATGCCGCGAAGAACCTGCTGCTCGCCGTGGAAGTCGCGGATGCGGACCTCGGGTGCGGGGTCGTCGAACGCGTGGATTCCCGCACCGGCAAGCACGTGCGCTGGCGGGAGAACTGCCACGATGCCGCAGTGCTGGAGTCGATCGACGACCGACTGCCGTTGATCTACGACACCGTAAGCGTCAACAAGATCTACCGACGCAGCATGCTGATCGATCACGGAGTTCGATTCCCCGAGGGCATCCTCTATGAGGATCAGCTCTTCACCATGGAAGCGTTCGTTCGATCCACCCGCATCGCAGTCATTCCCCAGACGGTCTACTACTGGAATGTCGATCGCGTGAGCGATGATCTCTCGATCACCCAGCGTCGGCGCGAAGTGCGGAATGTGAGCAGCCGCATCGCCGTCAACCGGCTCATCGATGCATTCCTCGCCGAACACGGATCTGAGAGTCTCCGTGCGGCCAAGGCAGTGAAGTTCCTCTCCCACGATCTGTACCTCTACCTGGCCGTGGTTCTCGACGTCGACGACGCCACCGCGCTTGCCCTGGTCGAGGAGCTCCTTCCTTATGTCTCCTCCATCGACCTCGATGGTGCGGAGGAACTTCGCCCCCTTCTCAAGGTGGCCCTCTACCACCTGCTGCTGGGAGACATCGAAGGCATTCGACGCGCGATGCGCTTCATCAAGTGGTCGGCAAGCGTCGACGGCACGGTGCAGATTCGCGATGGGCGTGAGCTCTGGGTGTGCACCAGTGATCACCCTGCGGGTGAGGTCGGCGGTCACCCGGCGAGCTGGTGGCTCGATGTCACCCTGCAGGGCATTGCCCGCGTGCCCGTCACCCAGCGCCGCTACTGCCACCAGCTCGCCGATGTCAGCGAGGGCGTCAGCCTGCTCGAGGGGAGCACGGCCGACTACCTCGACTCGATCGCCGATGTCGACACGTTCAGCCTCGTGGCCCTTCGCGATGGGCGCGTGGTCGCCCGTGCCGAGGTCGCACTGGAGCACGTCACCCCGCTGCACTGGGAGTGGCGGGCCATCGAGGAGCTTCAGCCGGTGGGACCGATCAGCATCGGCGACCGCGGAACCCTGGCGATCGAGCTGACATTCGGTGATCTGGTCAACACCTCGATCATCCGTGCCAGTGACGTGCGTACGGGAACGACGTTGCCCCTTCGTCTGGGTCTCGGGCGCACTGAGGGGCTTCACCTGGAGTCACGTGACTTCGGTGCTGTCGGCTGGCGGGTGATCCGGCGCTCACCCCTGAGCCTGGCCGGAGCCGGAATCCGCAAGACATGGTGGCGGCTTCCCGGAACGAAAGCACTCGCGTCCGCGCTGAATCGGCTTCGTCGTGGTGCCCTGCCACGCTGGGCGGGATCGATCGGGAGCCGATTGCCTGTCACCGACAGCGCGATTCTCTCCTGCGATCACGGCCGCCAATACGGCGGGCATCCTCGGGCGATCGGCGAGTACCTGCGCAAGGCCGAGCCGGGAATTCGCCAGTTCTGGATCGACTCCAAGGGCGGCCTCGACCTTCCTGTCGATGTCACTCGTCTCGATGCGGCCTCGATCAGTGGCGCCTGGAGACTGGCGCGCGCGCGTTACTGGATTGACGACTTCGGCATCGATCCGCGGATCCGGATGAATCCGCGCACTGTGTATCTCCAGACCTGGCATGGCACAGCACTCAAGCGCGTGGGCTCCGATGCTCCTGATTGGTCGCTGACCCCGGCGCGCAAGCGTCAGCCGACTCGCGCCAACCTCGCCCGCTGGGGCGCACTGCTCGCGCCATCGGAGTTCTTTGCGGGCACGACAGCGCGGGCTATCGGATTCGACGGCCCACTCGTCACGGACTGCACGCCCTTCGGAGATGCGGTGCTGGCGGCGTCGAGGGAGTCCGGACTGCGTGCACGACTCGATCTCCCATCCCATCGTGCGGTAGTCCTCTATGCGCCGACCCGTGCGTCAGTGCGCACGGGGGAGTCGAAACTCGATCTCGAGGCCTGGTGGCGGGCCTTCGGCGACCGGGCCTACTTGCTGGTGCGCTCGCATCCCTCTGATCCGCTGTCGGTGCCGGCGCGTTGGAACAACGCCGTCCGGGATATCACGAATGAGGATGACTTCGCGTCGTACCTTGGCGCTGCCGACGTACTCATCACCGACTACAACTCCGTGCTGTTCGACTTCGCACGCCTGCAGCGCCCGGTGGGCTTCCTCGCTCCGGACCACGACGAGTACACGCGACGCACGGTCGGGCTGTATCTCGACCTGGAGCGCTCCGCCCCAGGGCCGGTACTGCGGGATAACGCGGCTCTCCACTCATGGTTCGAGGGGATCCTCAATGCCGAGGACCCGATCACCGATCAGCGTCGACAGGACTTCATCGCCATGTTCGCGGGTGTTGCCGACGGCACGGGTGCGGCGCGAGCCGTAGCGGCCATGAAGGGACTCGCATGAGCGCCCGGATGATCATCATGGCCAACAACATCGACGAGGTCGGTGGCGCGCAGCGCGTGGCTCACTCGCTCGCTCAGGGCTTCGCTCAGCGCGGCTTCGACGTCGATCTCGTCGGCGTGGTTCCGCACGAGCCTCGTCATCGATTCACGGACGATCCCGCCTATCGATCGATCACCCTCGCCGAGCGACCGCTCCCCTCCACGAATGATCCGGCCGGTCGCAAGCGTGCGCGCACGGCGATCCTGCGCTCACTGCAGGCGCTCATCGACGAGAGCGAGCCGGGCATCATCATCACGACCCAGCTGTGGGCAATGGAGCACCTCGAGGAGGTCGATCACCGGGGCTGGCGCATCATCGGCCAGTATCACTCGTCCTTTGAGGCGGCAGCCGGCGGACGTGATCTCGCACGCGCGCAGAAGTCTTACGCCGATGTCGACTCCTTCGTGCTGCTCACCCACGAGGATGCCGAGGCCTTCCGCCGTGCGGGGCTGAACAACACCTGCTCGATCCCGAATGCGGTCTCGTTCCGGCCCGAGCAGCCGGCACCCTTGGCGACACGCACACTCACCTACCTCGGTCGTCTCTCGCCTGAGAAGGGGCCGCAGTTCCTGGTCGAGGCCTGGGGGCGCATCGCCGCGCAGCACCCTGACTGGTCACTGCGCATCGTGGGCAACGGCCCGGACGAGCCTGCGATTCGCGCCATGGTCGATCGACTTCCCGAGGGCGCCGAACGAGTCGAGTTCTCTGCCCCGGTGAGCGACCCCGAGCGCGTGCTGCTCGCCAGCGACATCGTCGTGCTGCCGTCACTTGTCGAGGGCTTCCCGCTCGTCGTGGCGGAGGCCATGGCCTGCGGTGTTCCCGTCGTCGCCGCCGACTGCTCGGCCGGCGTGCGAGCTCTCATCGATGACGGAGTCACGGGCCTGATTGCCGCGCGCGGAGACGCCGGTGATCTCGCACATCAGCTCACCTGGCTGATGGAGTCGGAGACCCTGCGCCGCGAGTTCGGCGCTGCGGCTCGAGAGCGCGCCCTGCACCTGTCTCCCGAGGCGATCTTCGCCCGCTGGGAGATGCTCTTCGCCGACGTCCTGCGCTAAGTACGGGAGAAGGGACTTGAACCCTCACGTCCGAAGACACAGGAACCTAAATCCTGCGTGTCTGCCAATTCCACCACTCCCGTGTGATGGCGAAAGTCTATGCCAGAGCCACGCTCAGGCTAGATCTCCAGGTCACGCATGAGCTTGGCCACGTGCCCGGTGGCCTTCACGTTGTAGAAGGCCTGCTCGATCGTGCCCTTGGGATCGATGACGAAGGTCGATCGAATGACGCCGGTGACGGTCTTGCCGTACATCATCTTCTCGCCGAAGGCGCCGTAGGAGGCGAGCACCGACTTGTCGGGATCACTGAGCAGGGTGAAGGTGAGGTCATCATGCTCGCGGAACTTCGCGAGCTTCTCCGGCTTGTCGGGGGAGATACCGACGATGACGAGATCCTGCTTCGCGAAGGCCTTGAGGTTGTCGCGGAAGTCGCAGGCCTGCTTGGTGCAGCCGGGGGTCATGGCCGCCGGGTACGCATAGAGCAGCACGCGCTTGCCCTTGAAGTCCGAGAGCTTGACGGTCGTGCTCGCGTCGTCGAGCAGTGCGAAGGCAGGAGCCTTGTCGCCGGGTTCGAGTCTCATCTGGTTACCACCGGGGCTAGTTCGGCTACGTCATGATGCTTGTCGAGCCCGGCGGAGCGACGCAGGCCACGACCACCGGTGACAGCGAGAACGATAACGAAGATGGCGGCGCCGACGAGCACGATCATCGTGCCCGAGGGCACCCCGGCGTAGTAGCTGGCGTACATGCCGACGAATCCGCAGAAGAGCCCGATGCCGGTGCTCCAGGCGAGCATCTTCCCGAAAGAGTCGGTGAGCATTCGCCCGATGACAGCGGGGATCACGAGCATGGCGGCCACCAGCGTCACGCCGATCACGGTCAGGGTCGCCAGGATCGCGAGCGAGAGGACGATCATCAGCATCGCCTCAAGCCGTGCGACGCGAACGCCCGAGACGTCAGCGACATCAGGGTCGAAGGTGGAGAAGATCAGTGCGCGGTAACGCAGGAAGACGAACACGGCGGCCAGGATGCTGACGGCAACGAGCCCGATGATCTGCTGCACGCTGATGCCGAGGATGCTGCCGAAGAGGGCGTTCTCGAATGAGGGCCCGCTGGTGCCGAATTTCGCGAAGAGGGCCACGCCGAGGGCGAATGACGCCGTGGTGATCACGCCGATGGCCGCGTCGGCGCCGACCCTGCCCTTGCGTGCCACGGTGGTGATCGCGATGGCTGAGGCAACGCCCCACAGGCCTGCGCCGAGCATGTAGAACTGCGCGGCGAACAGCTGCGATGCCGCGAACCCGCCGAAGATCGAGTGCGAGAGCCCGTGACCGATATAGCTCATTCCGCGCAGGACGATGAAGACTCCGATGAAGCCCAGCAGGGCCCCCGACAGCGTGGCGACGATGAGGCCCTTGTTGAAGAAGGCGTAGGACAGCGGCTCGAGCAGGGCGTCCATCAGATGTTCTCCGGGAAGGTCAGGGGCATCGCGGGTATCGCAGCATCGGCACGAATCACCGGGGCGCCGTCGACCACGACGAGCATGCCCAGGTGCTCGAGAACCTCCATGCGGGCGCCGAAGGTCTCTTCGAGCACCTCCGGAGTGATCACCTCTGCGGGGGAGCCGTCGGCCACGATGCGCGAGTTCACGCAGACCAGGTGAGGCAGGTGCGCGGCCATGCCGTTGAGGTCATGAGTGGTCAGCACGATGGCCACGCCGTCCTCGTGGAGATCGCCGAGAAGATGAAGGATGTCGTGCCTGGTCGAGACATCGACGCCGCTGGTCGGCTCATCAAGCAGCAGCAGCTGCGGCTCGCGAAGCAGTGCCCGGGCAAGGAACATGCGCTGCTGCTGCCCGCCGGAGAGCTCGCGAATGTGCCGCTGAGCGAGGTCGGCGATACCCAGCCTGTCGAGCACGCTCATGACGCGGGCTCGCTCTGTACCGCTTGCCCACGGAAGGCGGCGTCCGCGCGTGCGAGACATGAGCACGCACTCGAACACCGTGATCGGGAAGTTCCAGTCGACGGTCTCGAGCTGCGGCACGTAGGCCACGCGTAGATCGGGCTCAGTGGTGACCGTGCCCTCGCACGGCTTGAGCGTGCCGAGCAGCAGGCGCAGGAGAGTGGTCTTGCCGGCGCCGGAGGGGCCCACGATTCCGGTGAACTGATCCTCGTGCACGTGGAAGTCGACATGGCTCAGCACGATCTGCTTGTCATAACGAGCAGAGACGTGATTGAGGCTCAGCAGGATCTCGCCTACTCCGGTGCCGGTCACTGCGGGTAGACCGCCGAATCCTTGACCGAGGACGAGACATCGACGGCGTCGAGGTTCGTCGTCGTTCCGCCGAGCCCGCTGATCATGGTGATGTAGTTGTACTTCATCAGGCCCAGCCATGAATGGTCGGCATCTCCAGGTGCTCCGGGCAGGTCGTCATCGCGAAGCGAGCTCTCGTACCGAGCGCCCGTGGCATTGCCGATTTCCTCCAGCACCTTGGAGGGGAACACCTCGGAGCCGAAGATCACGGGAACCTTCTGCGCCCTCACCTGGTCGATCAGGGCTGCGAGCTCGGAAGGGCTGGGATCCTCGAAGTTGCTCGGCTGCAGGGCTCCGACGACCTGCCAGCCGAAGTCCTTCGCGAAGTAGGCGTATGCATCGTGATACGTCAGCAGCTTCAGGCCGCCGCTCGGCACCGTGGCCTGGTCGGCGCGCAGCGCCTCGGCGAGTGCTGTCGCCTTCGCGGCGAAGGCCTCGTAATTCGCCGCGTAGTACGCGGCATTCCCGGGATCCTCCTTCGAGAGCTCGTCACGGATGACCGCGGCGTACTTGATCGCGTAGAGCGGGTCTGTCCACAGGTGCGGATTCGGCTTGCCTTCCTCCTTGGGGAAGGAGAAGTCGTAGAGGTACTCGGACTCGGGCAGCACAGTGGTGCCAATCTCGATCAGTTCGGCGTCCGGCTTCATGTTGGCCTCGGCGAGATCCATTGTGGGGTCCTCGAGCTTGAGGCCGTTGACGAAGACGATGTCCGCGTCACTGAGCAATTTGGCCACGGAGGGCTCGGGCTCGAAGGTGTGGCTGTTGGTGCCCTCGGGCACGATGCCCTCGATGCGGGCCCTGTCGCCGGCAATGCTCGCGGCGATCGAGGTGATGGGCGAGACGGTGGTGGCCACGAGTAGGCCCTCGTCGGTTCCCGAGGAGGCGGTTGAGCCCGAGGAACCGCAGGCGGCTAGGGCCAGTGGGAGCACGACCAGGGCTGCCAGGGTGGGGCGAAAGCGCATTCAGGGATCCTATGTGGGTAATGGACTACTTGCGAATCATATGCAATAAGCCCGAATCCCGCAGAAACGAGGCCCCGAGCCCGTGGCGTAGGCTGCTGCCGTGACCGACCCCAGCACAGTCGACCTCCAGGCCGAGCTCGCAGCCGCCCGCGAGGAGCTCGCGGCCAGTATCGCCGAGCTCAAGGCCCAGGCGAACCCTGCCGCGATCGCCCAGCGCGCCCAGCGCGCGGTCACCGGGTTCTTCGTCACCGATGGCGGCGGAGTCAACGTGAAGCGCGTGGCCATCGTCGGCGGCATTGTCGTCGGCGTCGTCGCGATCAAGCTCCTGCGTCGTCGCTGACCGTCGCGTCTTCCGTGCTGCCGCTCCCGTGGGGGCGATTTGTCGCGGCGCGCGGCCACGCGTTATGTTTTGCCCATAACTGAATACCTCATCAAGAGGGGCAGAGGGAAACGGCCCAATGAAGCCCCGGCAACCTACCCAGCATTAATCGACGAGATTCCATCTCCGAGGCCGCTGGATTTCGGTGCCAACTCCGACCTGACAACCAGGACAGATGAGCTAAAGAGAGGCCTCGTCATGACTGTTACGGCAACACCCGCCATCGGCTCTGCCATCGCGCTCAAGTGCCGTGAGTGCGGAACCCGCTATCCGCTCGATGCCAGCTACGCGTGCTACGAGTGCTTTGGCCCGCTCGAAGTGGCCTATGAGCTCGGCAGCGTGACGCGTGAGCAGATCGAGAGCGGCCCGAACTCCATGTGGCGCTACGAGGCACTTCTCCCGGTCGTGCCGGGGGCCGATGCTCGTCCCGGGCTGCAGGCCGGCTTCACCAAGCTGGTGCGCGCTGACAACCTCGCGCGCGAGCTCGGCGTCAAGACCCTGTGGGTCAAGGACGACTCGGGCAACCCGACGCACTCCTTCAAGGATCGCGTCGTTGCCGTGGCGCTGGAGAACGGCCGCCGCCTCGGTTTCGAGACCATCGCCTGCGCATCGACCGGCAATCTCGCGAACGCTGTCGCAGCGGCGGGTGCACGGGCCGGGCTGAAGTCCGTCGTGTTCGTGCCCTCGAATCTCGAGGCGGGCAAGATCGTGACGACCGCGGTGTACGGCGGCACCCTCGTCGCCATCGACGGCAACTACGACGACGTGAACCGCCTGTGCACCGAGGTCGCTGCCTCGCGCAACTGGGGATTCGTCAACGTGAACCTGCGCCCGTATTACGCCGAGGGAAGCAAGACAGTCGGCTACGAGGTAGCCGAGCAGCTGGGCTGGCGCCTTCCGGACGATGAAGCATGCCCCGGTCGGTGCACAACTTGTACTTGGT
>JBJSWO010000149.1:0-3612 GCA_046085905.1 Actinomycetes bacterium
GATGGTCAGCTCGGCCTCGGCGAAGGCATCCTTGGCCGGCACGGCCGCCGCCCCTGAGGTCGAGGTGGCCCAGGCCTTGCCCAGCGGAGCCCAGACCCCGCCCATCTGAGGCACATTCGGCACCGGGATACCTGTCGTACCGGCAACGCCGAAGGCCTTGACCAGGGTCGTCGCCGGGGTGGCGGCAGTTGCCGCAGGTATTCGGCCCGCAGCGCCGCCGAAGGCCGACTGCACGGGCAGGGCCGTGAGCCCGGTGCGCAGGAACTCCTTGGCCAACGGGCCTCGCTTGTGCTGGGCGGCGTACGAGGTGACCGCGAAGCCCTTCATGCCGAGCAGCGGCGAGGGCTCGATTCCGGTGACGATATTCGGCACCGGAGAGACGCGGTACTTGAACTTCAGGCTTGCCAGGGTCGCGGCATCCCACGGGCCGGTGATCCAGAACGGCGAATCGCCGTTGACGAAAGCATTCTTCGCGGCATCGCCCGTGAGCGCAGAATCGATCAGGGCAGTCTTGTTCCAGGAATCGATCTTCGCCTGGTTCGTCTTGAAGACGCTGTTGTTCACGCCGACGCTCTGCACGTCGACCGCGCCATTGGCATCGGTGCCGAACACGTAGCCGCCGAGACCGGCGAAGAGCGGGTACATCCGATACGCGTCACCGCTTGCTCCCTGCCCGACGGCGAACGGCACGCTGATGGTGCCCGCCTTCTTCAGCTTCAGCGCCTTCTTTGCCAGGGCATCAAAGGTCTTCGGGGCCGTCTTGATCAGCTTCGCGTTGGTGATCAGCGCGACGTTCTCGTACGAGACAGGAACGCCATAGTTCTTGCCTCCATAGGAAAAGCCCGAGAGCACATTCGCGGGGAACAGCGCCTTCTGCTCGGCGGTCAGCTTGGTCGATGCGAGCAGCTCGCCTTCGACGAGACCGCCGACCCACTCATGCTCCATCGCGATGACATCGGGTGCATCCTTCGCGGCCACGGTCGCGAGCTCGGACTTGATGGCGGCGAAGTCCTTGACCACGACGTTCAGTGGCTTGCCGCCGAAGCCCTTCGGGAACTGGCTCGTGAGGACGTTCGCACGAGTCTGGTCGGCCCAGATCGTGAGGCCGGCCGCGGGGGCTGCCTGCGCCGGGGTGCCGGCAAGAACTGCAGCTGCCGTGATCGTGATCGCGGCAGAGACTGCCAGCCTGGTGCGCATCAATGCTCCGTCTCCCTCATTTCTCCCATGGTAACCGCGAGGGCGGAGTTCCTCCGTCAGCCGAGCGGCTTCAACGTCAACGACACCGGGGCACTCGTCGACTGCTGTCCGATCGTGGACGTCACTTGCGCCGCCACCTCGATGCGCGCGTTCTTCCCCAGACGAGAAGGACTCAGGAAGACCCGGAACGGCCGGGCGTCGTCGGTGCCGGCAGCGATCCAGCGCGGTGAGCCCTTGCGTCGGTAGGCAAAGGAGACCGTCGCCGGATCCGCACCGGGCACCGTGGCAAGAACGCGGTAAGAGCCCGTGATGGGGTCCATGGCGGCCTTCACCGAGACACCCGGTGCCGAAGGCTCGGGCAGGAACCTCTCGGCCTTGAGCACGAGGGTGCTGCGCGCCGGGATGGAGAGCGACATTCGACCGTCGGCCGCCGACTCCCCCGCGGTCTCTCCGAGCAGTGGCACGAATCGCGTGCTCGGCGATGCGGTCGGGAACGCGACCCGGGCAGCCCTGTTACCGGTGTTGAAGGCCACGACGTACTCCGTGCGGGTCGTGCGATCGATCCTGCTCGCGACGAAGGCACCGTCCTGCCCGTATCGCGTGATCTGCGACCCATCGGACAGCGCCCGATGCTCAGTGCGCAGTCGTGAGAGCTGCGTGATCCGACGACTGATGGCCGTGGTCTCGCCGAGCGAGGTACCGCTGCCCACGGGGGCAGCGCCGATCCGGGCCTGGGTCTTCCATTCGTCGACCTGCGTCGTGAACATGTCCTGGCGGGCCTGCTTGTCGGTGCCGTCGCCGCTGCCGGTCATGCCCACCTCGTCGCCGTAGTAGACCACCGGCACGCCGCGAGTCAGGTAGAGCAGGTCGTGCGCCAGGAGGTCGCGATCGAGAAGGTTGGCTGCCTCCGACTGCGCGTCTGTGCGCAGGAAGAAGCCGATGCGCCCCATGTCGTGATTGCCCAGGAAGGTCGGCAGGCCGTAGGCATTGGTGGTGGAGGAGGTGTAGTAGTCATCGGCATCGAACAGGGAGGCGAGGGTCGCCCCGGTTCCCTTGAGCGTGACGAACTGCCTCACCGATGCCTGGAAGGGAAAGTCGAGAACGCTGGGCAGACCTCGGTCGAGCATGATCTCCGACAGGCGTGCCGAGTCGAATTCGTAGACCTCGCCGAATGAGCTGAACTCGCCGTTGCCCGCCGACGTCGCCGTCGAGTTGATCAGCGGAAGCCATCGACCGAAGAAGTACGGGTCCGTGTGCTTAGCGGTGTCGATGCGGAAGCCATCGATCCCGTAGTCGGTGATCCAGGAGCCGTAGGCATCGGCAAGTGCCCGAACCACGGCGTAGTCCTCTGTCATCAGGTCATCGAGCCCCGAAAAGTCGCCGTCGAGGAAGCACCGGTCGTCGCACGAGCTCCAGTTGATGTCCCCGCGATTGTGATACTTCGTGACGTCATTGAGAACGGCGGGCACCTTGGCGAACCCGGACTCTGCCTGGGGGGTCTTGGCGAAGCTTCGCATCGCCGACAGTCGCGGAAAGCTCGTGCCTTTCGTGAACGTCCACGGGTTGAAGGCCTTGCCGGCCGCCGTTCGATACGGACGCTCCTGCAATGTCACGTAGCCGCCGCCCTGCGGGAACCTGATGACATCAGCCGTGTGATTGACGACGACGTCGACGATGACCTTCATCCCGAGCGAGTGCGCGCACTTCGTGAAGGCCGCGAATTCCTCCTTAGTGCCCAGATGCGGATCCGGTCGCGTGAGATCGAGGAACCAGTAGCCGTGATACGCCGCACTGTCGCCCTGGGTGGTGCGCTGCGCGAAGGGGGGCGTGATCCAGATGGCCGTGAAGCCCATCCGGGCAAGCCTGGCCAGACCCTGATCGTCAGGGTTGGCGACGCTGCAGTCACCTGTCAGTCCCGCCAGATCACCACCGTGGAAGTAGCTGATCGACTCAGGAAGGAAGCCCGTGACGGCGACAGACCCGGACCTGCCACCGCTGTCATTCCTTGGATCGCCGTTCCGGTAGCGATCGGTCATCACGAAGTAGATGCGCTCTCGGGAGATCGCGGACCTGTACTCCGGGGCAGCAGCCGCACCCAGGCTCGCACTGCCCGCGGAGGCCTCGGTCGCGACAGTCGGCAACGCGAGAATCAAGGCGCCCGCGAGTGCGAGCGCCGTGGCCGCCTTAGCGCAGCGCAAGTCCGGTCTCTTCGTCGAAGAAGTGCAGGCGCACCGGGTCGATCCATGCCGTGATCTCGGAGCCCACGCCCAGCTGCATGCGCGGCGGGAATGCCGCCACGCCGGAGATGCCCTGCGTATGACCCGGGAGTCGAGTGACCTCGGCATCAGAGTCGTTGACCAGACCGCTGCCAAGACGAGCCTCATCCACGGGCTGACCCTCGAAGGTGAAGCCCAC
>JBJSWO010000150.1:0-3285 GCA_046085905.1 Actinomycetes bacterium
CTCACCAAGGAGGACAAGGAAGGCCGCCTCATCCTCTCGAAGAAGCGTGCTCAGTACGAGCGTGCCTGGGGCACCATCGAGAAGATCAAGGACGAAGACGGCGTAGTCGAAGGTGCAGTCATCGAGGTCGTCAAGGGCGGCCTGATCATCGACATCGGCCTGCGTGGGTTCCTGCCCGCCTCGCTCGTTGAGATGCGTCGCGTCCGCGACCTGCAGCCTTACGTGGGCAAGGTCCTCGAGGCGAAGATCATCGAGCTCGACAAGAACCGCAACAACGTGGTCCTGTCGCGTCGTGCGTGGCTCGAGCAGACTCAGAGCGAGGTTCGCCAGACCTTCCTCACCCAGCTTCAGAAGGGCCAGATCCGCTCCGGCGTCGTCTCGTCCATCGTCAACTTCGGCGCCTTCGTCGATCTCGGTGGCGTCGATGGTCTCGTCCACGTGTCCGAGCTGTCCTGGAAGCACATCGACCACCCGTCCGAGGTCGTTGAGGTGGGCCAGGAGGTCACCGTCGAGGTTCTCGACGTCGACATGGACCGCGAGCGTGTCTCCCTGTCGCTGAAGGCCACCCAGGAAGACCCATGGCAGCACTTCGCACGCACCCACGGAATGGGCCAGGTCGTGCCGGGCAAGGTCACCAAGCTCGTCCCGTTCGGCGCGTTCGTGCGCGTCGACGAGGGCATCGAGGGCCTCGTGCACATCTCCGAGCTTGCCGAGCGTCACATCGAGTTGCCGGAGCAGATCGTCCAGGTCAACGACGACATCTTCGTCAAGGTCATCGACATCGATCTCGAGCGTCGTCGGATCTCCCTCTCGCTCAAGCAGGCGAATGATTCGGGCGATGCCGTGGCAGTCGAGGAGTTCGATCCCTACCTGTACGGCATGGCCCCCGCATTCGACGAGGCCGGCAAGTACATCGGCCCCGACGGATTCGATCCGGAGACCGGTGAGTGGAAGTCCGGCTTCGAGGACCAGCGCTCAGCCTGGGAGCGCGAGTACGCCGAGGCTCACGCGCGCTGGGAGGCGCACCGCAAGCAGATCGACGAGGCTCGCGTTGCCGACCAGGCAGCAGCACTCGAGTCCGGCGACAACGTGTCGTCGTACTCCAGTGAGTCCGCCGACAACTCGAGCGCTCTTGCTTCCGACGAGGCGCTGCAGGCCCTGCGCGACAAGCTGGCCGGCGAGTAATCACGGTTTCACTCACTGCGGGGCGTCCTACGGGGCGCCCCGCAGTGCTGTGTGCCAGAGTTGCGGCGTGACTCGTATCGGCCTTACCGGTGGCATCGGAAGCGGCAAGTCGACCGTGGCGTCAATGCTGGCGGCCAAGGGGGCGGTCATCATCGATGCCGATCAGATCTCTCGTGAGATCGTGGAACCAGGCCAGCCTGCGCTGGAGGAGATCGTCGCGGTCTTCGGTGCGGGTGTTCTCCGTCCCGATGGCTCCCTGGACAGGGGTGAGCTCGCGCGACTTGCTTTCGCAGACAAGGCGATGACCAAGCGGCTGAATGCCATCATGCATCCGCGCATCAGTGCCGAGTCGGCTTCGAGAATCGCCTCGGCTCCGCCGGGATCCGTCGTCATCTACGACATGCCGCTTCTCGTCGAGACCGGGCAGGCATCAGCCGTGAGTCGTGTCGTCGTCGTCGATGTCCCGGTCAGCATTCAGCGCGAGCGAGCAATCGCCCGCGGGCTGGAGCCGGCCGATGTCGATCGGCGTATAGAGGTCCAAGCCACTCGAGAGCAGCGTCTCGCAGTCGCGAGTGATGTCATCGACAACTCAGGAACCCTGGAACGGACTCAGGAGCAAGTCGACGCGCTCTGGCGGTCACTCAAGTCCGAGCAGTCCGGCGACGCGTAGCCGCTGAACCTTCCCGGAGGCTGTCCGGGGTAGCTCGTCCACGCAGTAGACCTGCTTCGGGCGCTTGTAGCCGGCCAGGTCCGTGCGCAGCCACGCGGACAGAGCCTCGGTGTCGACATCACCGACAACGGCCGCGCACACTCGCTGACCCCACTGCTCGTCGGCGACACCGAACACGGCCACGTCCGTGACTCCGTCGTACCTCAGGATCTCCGCCTCGATCTCGGCGGGATACACGTTCATTCCGCCGCTGATGATGAGGTCATCGCGACGCCCGTCGATATACAGGTATCCCTCATCGTCCAGGCGCCCGAGATCGCCGACAGTGAACCAACGTCGACCGTCGATGTCCTGCCACGCGTTGGCGGTCTTCTCCGGCTCACGCCAGTACTCGAAGTACCCGTACTCCGGGGCCGCGCACCAGATCACTCCGTCAATGACGCGGATCTCCCGATCGGCACGCGCCCGCCCCACCGATCCGGGGCGCGCGGCCCACTCCGTGCCGGGCATGGTGGTGAACTGCCCCTCGGTCGAGCCGTAGAACTCCCAGACGTTTTCGGCGCCAGCCCAGTCGTGGATGCCCTGCTTGATCACCGGCGGGCATGCCGCGCCCGCATGGACGAGCATCCGATAGGAGCTGGGGGCTAGTCCGCCCGGCAGCTCGAGCAGTCGTTGCATGTGACTCGGGACGACAAAGGCGGTCGTGGGCCGCTGCTCCGCGATAGCTCGGGCGTGCCGGTCGGCATCGAACCAGCCCGGCAGCAGGACATCGCCACCGGCCAGCAGGGTGTAGAGCGCGAAGCGCAGAGGCCCGGAGTGAGCGAGTGGCCCGTGCACGAGCGAGGTGTCGGCCTCGGTGCACCCCCAGAGGGCGATCTCGGTGCCCCATAGTCCCTCGGCCTGCCCGGGTGTCAACACGCCGGACCAGACGCCCTTCGGCGTGCCCGTCGTGCCGGACGAGTAGTGCATGGGACGGCCGAGGGGAAACGGGGGGAGCGACCGGGGCTGTGTCGATGGCTCGGAAATCCCGCTGAGTCGGTCTGTCGAGTCCAGCACGAGAGCCGGCTGGCAATCGGCGAGGATGTATGCCCGCTCGCGATCGGACAGGTCGGGGTTCACCATGACGGGGATGATTCCCACGGAGAGTGAGCCCCAGACGATGGCGATCAGGGCGCGTTGCTGCTCCTGAGCCAGGTCGATGTCGTTCTCATGTCGAGGGGCAACTGCCACCCGGTCGCCGGGTCCGATGCCGAGGGTGAGGAGTCGTTCCGCGACGGAACCTGCAGCCTCGCGGGCATCGACGGCGGTCATGCGGAGCACGGCCGACAGCCTACGTCGCGTAGCGTGTGGGCATGGCCAGGCCCGTCACCGATCTCCAGCGCACAGTGGCCCCCTTCGAGTTCGTGGCGCCCTACGAGCCCTCCTGCGAC
>JBJSWO010000151.1:0-4666 GCA_046085905.1 Actinomycetes bacterium
ACTCGTGGCGGCTATCGCCTGCGACGCGCTCGGCCCGGACCGCGTCTTCGGCGTGGCCATGCCGAGCGAATACTCGTCGGGTCACTCGGTGGAAGACGCCTACGACCTCGCTGCACGCACCGGTGCATCCATTCGCACCATTGCGATCGCGCCAATGGTAAACGCATACCTCGGATCAATGGCGCTCACGGGGCTGGCCGAGGAGAACCTACAGGCACGAGTGCGGGGCACCACGGTGATGGCCTTGTCGAACGCCGAGGGCCACCTGGTGCTGGCCACCGGCAACAAGAGCGAGCTCTCCGTCGGCTACTCCACCATCTACGGTGATGCAGTCGGCGGCTTCGCCCCGATCAAGGACGTGCCGAAGATGCTGGTCTGGGAGCTCTCCCGGTGGCGCAATGCCGAGGCTGAGCGCCGGGGCGAGACGGCGCCGATTCCGCCCAACAGCATCGACAAGCCGCCGAGCGCAGAGCTTCGCCCCGGTCAGCTCGACACCGACTCACTGCCCGACTACGAGGAACTTGATGCCCTGCTCGCCAGGTATGTCGATGGCGACCACAGCGCGGCCTCGCTCATCGAGGCCGGGTTCTCCCCCGAGCTCGTCGAGCGAATCCTGCGCCTGACCGACCTCGCCGAGTACAAGCGCCGGCAGTACCCGCCCGGCACGAAGATCAGCCTGCGAGCCTTCGGCCGCGACCGCCGCCTGCCGATCACGAATCGGTGGCGAGAGCGCGCCTAGGGGCGTGAATCGCCGGGCAATTCCTCGGCGAGCTGCTCCGGGTAGTCCGCGGCCTCCTCGCGCACCCGGTCATCCGCACTGCCCTCATCGACGTCGACCGGGGGCGCGTCGCCACGCTGCGGTGCATGAATGACCGGCAGCAGGAAGGCCACGAGAAGAGCGGCAGTCACCACGATGACTAGCGAGATGATCATCGTGACGTGCGAGGCGCTGAGGAATGCGTCAAAGGCTCCTGATTGCAGTGAGGCGGCAGTCACGGCCGGCAGTCCCTGATCGACCGCCCCGCTCAGAACGCCCACCGTGGCAACGATCGATTCCGATGCGGCAGTCTGGGCTGATTCCGGAAGAGTGGATCCGGCGAGAACCGGCTGGAGTCGAGTGGCGTAGGCGTTCGCGAGTACCGTGCCGATGATCGCGATGCCCAGTGCGCCACCCACCTGTCGCACCGTGTTCTGCACGGCTGATCCGGCACCGGCGCGGGCCAGCGGAAGCACGTTCTGCATCACCGTGGAGGCGGGAGCGATGACATTGCCCATGCCCAGACCGAAGACGAAGAAGATGAGCAGGAGAAGCCACAGCGGAGTGCTCATGCGAAGGGTGAGCATCCCGACCAACGAGAGCGCCACGAGGCTGAGCCCGACTGTCATCACGACGCGGTAGCCGAAGCGCTGCACGGTGTGGGCGCTGCGCGGAGCCGCGATCAGTTGCCCCACAGCAAATGGCACGAAGCAGAGCCCGGCGGTGAGCACCGAATAGCCGCGCAGGATCTGCAAGTAGAAGGGCAAGGTGAAGGTGATGCCGGAGAGAGCGAAGAAGCCCATGGTGGCGGCAGCGAGACTGATCGCGTATCCGCGATTGCGGAAGAGCGAGACATCGAAGCTGGCGTGATCGCTATGAGCCTCGAGCCACAGGAACAAGGAGATGATCGCAATGCCGAGAAGAACCGGGATGACCACCTCGAGCGAGAGCCAGTCGCGGGTGGCTGACGCGTTGATGATCCCGTAGATCAGCGCAACCAGGCCGGCGACCGAGAGAAGCAGGCCCACGAAGTCGAGTCTTCGCGCATTCGGGTTCTTGGTCTCGGGTACCACCTTGATGATGGCGATGACACCGATCAGCACGATCGGGACGTTGATCAGGAACACGGATCCCCAGTCGTTTCCGGTGAGCCAGTTGGACCACTGCGGATGCTGCAGCAGGACGCCGCCGAGAACCGGGCCCAGCGCAACCGCGGCACCGACTGCGCCGGCCCAGGCGCCGATGGCCTTGCCGCGCTCATGAGGCGGGAACACCACGGTGATGATCGCGAGTGTCGTTGGAAGCACGGCGGCGCCGCCGATTCCCATGACAGCCCGGAAGCCGATGAGCATGCCGACGTTCGCGGAGAAGGCGCAGATGGCCGAGGCGAGACCGAAGACGATCAGGCCGATGATCAGCACCTTCTTGCGACCGATCCGATCACCCAGCACGCCCCAGGTGAACAGGAGCGAGGCGAACACCAGGATGTAGGAGTCGATAGCCCAGACGAGTGCGCCCTGGGTCGCGGAGAGATCTCGCTGAATGGTCGGCAGGGCGATATTGAGCACGGTGTTGTCGAGCACCACGACCAGGAGGCTCACGACCAGGACACCCAGGATCGCCCAGCGCTTGGGGTGCCCTTGCCCGGAGGTCATCCACGAGTTGTCCACTTGCGCTCCGCTCATCGGGCATCTCCCGTGACTCGACGGTAGCGGATGGGCATTCCCCTGCCCGGCATGCCATGATTGGGGTGTCCGGGGACTCCATCAGGGAGCCTCGAGATGGGAGCACGATGAACGAGCACATTCCTGCCATCTATGGCAGCGCCAAAGGCCGACGCATCACGATGCGCGATCTTGCCCAGGCCACGGCCGAGGGCCGCAAGTGGCCGATGATCACCACCTATGACGCGATGAGCGCGCGCATCTTCGACGAGGCCGGCATCCCCGCGCTCCTTGTCGGCGACTCCGCCGCAATGGTGGTCTACGGATACGACTCGACATTGCCGGTGAGTGTCGACGACCTGCTGCCGCTCGTGAAGGCAGTGGTGCGCGGCTCCACGACATCGATGGTCATCGCTGATCTTCCGTTCGGCAGCTACCAGGCCTCTGCTGCGCAGGCACTCGAGACCGCAGCCGCCTTCATGAAGGACGGTGGCGCGCACGCGGTCAAGCTCGAGGGTGGCCAGGCGATGCTCCCCCAGATCGAGACCCTGGCCAGTGCAGGCGTTCCCGTCATCGGCCACCTCGGCCTGACTCCTCAGTCGGTGAACCTGCTCGGCGGCTATCGCGTGCAAGGTCGCGGCGAGAGCGGCGAGATCCTGATGCGCGATGCCAAGGCGATGGAGGCGTGCGGTGCGAGTGCGCTGGTTCTCGAAGCCGTACCGGCCGAGCTGGCAGCTCGGGTCACCGCCATGCTCTCGATCCCGACGATCGGCATCGGGGCGGGCCCCGACACCGATGCGCAGGTCATCGTCTGGCAGGACCTCCTCGGCATGTCGGAAGGGCCACTCCCCCGGTTCGTCAAGAAGTACGCAGATCTGCGCTCGATCATGAGCGAGGGCGTGCAGCAGTGGGCGGCCGATGTCGTGTCGGGTGCCTATCCGGCTCCCGAGCACGCCTACGCCTGACGCGCGGACTAGACGTCAGTGACGCGCACGCCCGCGTGTGCCTTGTATCGACGATTCATGGAGATCAGGTTCGCCGTCATGGCCTCGACCTGACCCGCATTGCGCAGGCGACCCGCATAGATGCCTCGAATCCCCGGAATCCGGTTGGCCAGCGCCTGGGTGATGTCGGTGGCCTCGCGGTCATCGCCCAGCACCAGGACATCGGTGTCAATGGAGTCGACACTCTCATCGAGCAGGAGCACCGCAGAGATGTGATGGAAGGCGCCGGTCACGCGCGAGCCGGGCAGCAGGGCTGCCGCCTGCTGAGCGGCGGATCCCTCCGGCACCTGGAGTCCGAATGCCCCCTGCTTGTCGAAGCCGAGCGGGTTCACGCAGTCGATGACGATGCGCCCTTCCAGGGCTCCTGCGAGGGAGGCGAGCAGCGTGGCATGCCCATCCCACGGCACGGCCACGATCACGACGTCGCTGCCGATGGCGCAATCCTCGTTGGTCGACCCGGTGACACCGAAGCCGATCTCATCGGCGATGCCCTGAGCGCGTGCGGCATCACGGGAGCCGATTGAGACCTGATGCCCGGCCATGGCGAGTCGGCGCGCGAGGCCGCGCCCTTGCTCACCTGTACCGCCGAGCACACCGACACGAAGGTGTGCGACGTCGGGAAGAACGCGGGGATCGACGGCTGCGGGCTTGCTCTCTTCAGTCATGACGTCATCCTGCCAGAACGCGCACGACGTGCGAATCGAGGACGGAATCGCGGTGAACGGATTCATCGAACACCGGCAATTGACACGTGTCTGAAGGACGCGAAATGCACTCTCGCGACCCGACCGATATCACGCACGCGACACGAAATGACACACCGACATGAATATGCGCGCATTTTCTGGCATTCTCTGTCAGAGTTTCATCTGAAGAGTGCTGCAACAGCGCAGTTCTCATCGACACGGGAGGCATAACGTGGCGGTTGCAAAGAAGGCAGCAAAGAAGGCTCCTGCAAAGCGTGCAGTGGCCAAGAAGGCTGCAAAGAAGGCAGCACCCCGCAAGGCAGCCAAGAAGGCAGTCAAGCGCACGGTGAAGAAGGCAGCAGCGAAGAAGACCGCCAAGAAGGCAGTCAAGCGCACTGTGAAGAAGGCAGCAGCAAAGAAGGCAGTGAAGCGCACTGTCAAGAAGGCTGCAGCGAAGAAGACCGCCAAGAAGGCAGTCAAGAAGGCAGCTCCGCGCAAGGCAGCGAAGAAGACCGCCAAGAAGGCAGTCAAGAAGGCAGCTCCGCGCAAGGCAGC
>JBJSWO010000152.1:0-6010 GCA_046085905.1 Actinomycetes bacterium
ATAGCGGCAGATGACGCCACCCTCGGCCAGCCCGAGATCCTGCTCGGCATCATCCCCGGCGCCGGTGGCACCCAACGCCTCGCGCGGCTCATCGGCCCGTCGAAGACAAAGGATCTCGTCTTCACCGGGCGATTCGTGCCCGCTGCCGAGGCGCTGGCCATCGGCCTCGTCGACCAGGTCGTGCCGGCTGCTGACGTCTATGGCGCAGCGGTGAAGCTCGCCACCAAGCTGGCCAAGGGCCCGGCTCTGGCCCTTCGGGCGGCGAAGGAGGCCATTGATCGCGGGCTCGAAGTTGATCTCGTCACGGGCCTCGAGATCGAGCGCATGGCCTTCACCTCGCTCTTCGCGACAGACGACCGGACGATCGGCATGGACTCCTTCGTGCAGAACGGCCCGGGCAAGGCCGTGTTCACCGGCCGCTAGCAGGCCCGGGAGTGTCGGGGAGTGGCAGGGATCACCCACCGGCCGATTGCCGAACTCCCTGCAGGGGCTACGCTTATTACTTGGACGTCCATTAATATCGGAGGTCCGACCACCCACGTCGTTCTCCGCATCGCCCGTCGAGCGGAAGGATCAAGGAAGGCCATCCGTGAAGATCGCAGTCTGCGTCAAGCAGGTCCCCGATACCTGGGCTGAGAAGAAGCTCCGTGCCGACGATTCGACGCTGGACCGCGAGTCCGCCGATGGAGTCATGAACGAGCTCGACGAATACGCGGTCGAGGAGGCCCTGCAGATCGCCGAGGCGAACGGCGGCGAGGTCACCATCGTGACGATGGGTCCCGAGCGCGCAGCCGAGACCGTGCGCAAGGCACTGAGCATGGGGGCCGACGCCGGTATCCACCTGGTCGACGACAGCCTGCATGGTTCCGATGCCATCGCGACCTCCTATGCGCTCTCCAAGGTGCTCGAGGGTCGTGGCTTCGACCTCATCATCTTCGGCTCCGAGTCGACCGATGCCCGCATGAGCGTCGTGCCGGCGATGGTCGCCGAGCGCCTCGGTGTCGCGCAGCTGACCTTCGCGCAGAAGGTCAACGTCGCCGGTTCCACCGTCACGATCGAACGAGCCACCGATTACGGATACGACACCGTCGAGGCGTCGACCCCCGCGGTGATCAGCGTTGTCGAGAAGATCAACGAGCCGCGCTACCCCTCGTTCAAGGGCATCATGGCCGCGAAGAAGAAGCCGGTCGAGTCCCTGGGTGCCGGCGACGCCGGCATCGATGGCGCCCAGATCGGCCTGTCAGCCGCCTGGTCAGGTGTCAACGACTTCGCGGTGCGTCCGCCGAAGGCTGCCGGCACCGTTGTCACCGACGAAGCCGGCGACGGTGGCGTCAAGATCGCCGAATTCCTGTCCGCTCAGAAGTTCATCTAAGAAGAGGTCCCGATCATGGCTGAAGTTCTCGTTCTCGTTGAGCAGCTTGACGGTTCCGTCAAGAAGGTCACTTCCGAGCTGCTGACCCTCGCACGCTCCCTCGGCGAACCCGCTGCCGTGTGGGTGGGTGGCGGTCTCGATGACGCTGCTGCCGCGGCCCTGGCCGAATTCGGTGCGGCCACCATCTACGTTGCCGATGGCGCAGAGCTCAGCGAGTTCGCCGTCGCTCCGAAGGCTGAGGTGCTCGCGCAACTCGTCGCGGAGAAGAGCCCGGCTGCAGTGCTTGTCGCCTCGAACGCCGAGGGCAAGGAGGTCGCCGGTCGACTGGCCGTGAAGACCGACTCCGGCGTGATCACCGACGCCGTGGCTGTCGACTCCGGATTCGTGGCCACCCAGAGCGTCTTCGGCGGCTCCACGGTCGTGCACTCCAAGGTCACCAAGGGCACTCCGATCATCACGGTGCGCCCGAACTCGGTCGCACCCGAGGCGTCTTCGGGTGCAGGTACCAAGGTCGCAGTGTCGGTGTCGCTGAGTGACTCCGCGAAGAAGGCCAAGGTCACCGGTCGCACCGTCGCGGCCAAGGGTGGTCGCCCCGAGCTTGCCGAGGCCGCCATCGTGGTCTCCGGCGGTCGCGGTGTCGGCGCAGCCGAGGGCTTCGGCGTGATCGAGTCTCTCGCCGACTCGCTCGGTGCCGCAGTCGGCGCCTCGCGCGCCGCGACCGATGCGGGCTGGTACCCGCATCAGTACCAGGTGGGCCAGACCGGCAAGACCGTGTCGCCGCAGCTCTACATCGCCAACGGCATCTCCGGCGCCATCCAGCACCGCGCCGGCATGCAGACGTCGAAGACCATCGTCGTGGTGAACAAGGATGCCGAGGCGCCCATGTTCGAGCTCGCCGACTACGGCGTCGTGGGCGACCTCTTCAACGTCGTGCCGCAGCTGACCGAAGAGATCAAGAAGCGCACCTCCTGATCTCGGGCACTACGATCGGTTGCTGTGGCTAGTCGCGCGTACCTCGATCACGCAGCGACGACTCCCATGCTCGACCAGGCCCGTGAGGCCTGGCTCGATAACTCGCGTCACTCGGGCAACCCGTCGTCTCTGCACGCCTCCGGGCGCGCGGCGCGGCGGATAGTCGAGGAGTCACGCGAGTCCATTGCCGCCGCACTGGGCGTGCGTCCGAGCGCTGTCATCTTCACCTCAGGCGGCACCGAGGCCGACAACCTCGCGATCAAGGGCCTGTTCTGGAAGCGACGCGACAGCATCATCGGGACTCCGGTCATCGTCGCCTCGCCGATCGAGCATCACGCCGTTCTCGATCCGCTGCACTGGCTGGCCGAGCACGAGGGTGCCGAGATCTCCTGGCTCCCCGTCGACTCCTTGGGCCGTGTCAATGCCGCGGATGTCTCGGCGGCCATCGAGGCAGCCGGCGGACGCGTCGCACTCGTCACGGTGATGTGGGCGAATAACGAGATCGGCACGGTGCAGCCCGTGCACGAGATCGCCGCGGTGTGCCGCATGGCCGGCGTCCCCTTCCATACCGACGCCGTGCAGGCATTGGGTTCTCTCCCGCTTGATCTCGAAGGAATCGATGCCGTGACCATCACCGGTCACAAGATCGGCGGCCCCTTCGGTGTCGGCGCGCTGATCGCCGAGACCAATCTCGGCCTGGTCCCGGTGCAGCATGGCGGAGGGCAGGAACGCGAGGTGCGCTCCGGCACCCTCGATGCGCCCGGCATCGCGGCCTTTGCGGTCGCCGTGCAGCATGCCGTGGCACATCAGGCGGCAAGCGCTGAGCGACTGCGCGCGCTGCGCGATCGAATGATCACCGGAGTGCGTGCTGCCGCACCGAGCGCGGTTCTCAACGGCGATCCGGTCGATCGCCTTCCCGGTAATGCGCACTTTAGCTTCGCGGGATGCGAGGGCGACGCCCTGCTCATGCTGCTCGATGCCGCGGGCGTCGATGTCTCGACCGGCTCGGCCTGCTCTGCAGGCATCCCCGAGCCAAGTCACGTATTGCTCGCGCTCGGTGTCGACGAGAGGGCCGCGCGCGGCTCACTCCGCTTCAGTCTCGGACGCACGTCGACCGATGACGATGTCGATGCTCTCCTCGCGGCACTTCCCGCCGCGGTCGAGCGCGCCTCGCGAGCAGGATCGGCAGCCAGGCGATGAGGGTCGTCGCGGCGATGTCGGGCGGTGTCGACTCCTCCGTCGCGGCTGCCCGGATGATCAAGTCCGGTCACGAGGTCGTAGGCGTGCATCTCGCCCTCGCACGCAAGCCTGAATCCTCCCGACAGGGCTCACGCGGCTGCTGCACGCTCGACGATGCGCGTGATGCGCGTCGAGTTGCCGACATGCTCGGCATCCCGTTCTACGTGTGGGACTTCGCCGAGCGATTTGCCGACGATGTCATCGAGGACTTCTTCGCTGAGTATGAGGCGGGTCGCACGCCGAATCCCTGCCTGCGCTGCAATGAGCGCATCAAGTTCGCGGCGGTGCTCGATCGTGCGGTTGCCCTCGGCTTCGATGCGGTCGTCACCGGCCACTACGCGCAACGAATCGACGGCCCCGATGGAGCCGAACTTCATCGTGCGGTGGATCCGGCGAAGGACCAGTCCTACGTGCTCGGCGTGCTGGAGCAGTGGCAGCTGGAGCGGTCGCTGTTCCCGCTCGGCGGCGACCTGAAGGCCGACATCCGCGCCGAGGCCGAGCGACTGGGGCTGCTCACCGCGCAGAAGCCCGACAGCCATGACATCTGCTTCATTCCCGACGGCGACACGGCCGCCTTCCTCGCGCGACGTCTGGGCGAGCAGCCCGGCGACATCGTCGATGTCGACACTGGTGCCGTGCTCGGCGCCCACTCGGGGGCCTATGCGTTCACGATCGGCCAGCGACGCGGACTCGGACTCGGAAATCCCGGCGGGGGCGGTGAGCCGCGGTACGTGGTCGATGTCGAGCTCGACAGCCGACGGGTAATGGTCGGCGCCCCGGAGCGGCTCGATGTCCTCGGCATCGAGGCAATCCGGCCGACCTGGACCACCCGCCCGCTGGGCCCCGAGCCGGTCGCGGTGATGGCACAGGTGCGCGCCCACGCCACACCCGTGCCCGCGATGGCTCGCCTGCTCAATGAGCGCATTCACGTCGATCTGCTGGAGCCGATTCGCGGTCTCGCCGCAGGGCAGGCAGTCGTGCTCTACGACGGCAATCGCGTCATCGGCTCGGGCACGGTCGATCGCACGCACAAGCGGGCCTGATGGTCGAATTGCCATGGTCGGCATCTCGGGGAACCGGCATCGGATCCCTGCCTGGCACTGACTCTCGCGAGAGCGCTCGGCTGGTCGCCGGAGAGTGCTCCGACTTCATTCACCTGCACGAGTTACCGGTGCGCGGCCCTGGTGCCGACATGATCGGGCGCACCGGCGGCATGCTGAGCGCGATCTCGCAGGAGTTCTCCATCGAGACCACGCCGCGCGGCTGGCGCTTCGTGAACCACGCGGGCAAGGACACCAGGCGTGCGCAGTCGTTCCTGAACCAGGATCTCGATGCGCTCGAGGACGTCACCCAGGGCTATGCGGGGCCGTTGAAGCTGCAGGTCGCCGGGCCCTGGACTCTCGCTGCGGTGATCGAACTCGCGTCCGGGGAGCGCGCGCTCAAGGATCCGGCTGCATGTCGCGATATCGCAGCTGCCCTGCAGGAGGCCATCCGCTCGCATGTCGAGCAGGTGCGCAGGCGCGTGCCGAACGCCAGCGTGGTCGTGCAGGTCGACGAGCCCGCCCTTGTGCAGGTGCTCAAGGGCAGCATCGGCACTGCTAGTGGCCTCTCGGCCTACGACGCCATAGACGAGCAGGTGGCCTCGCCGATCCTCGCCGGGGTCATGTCCGCGATTGCGGAGGCGGGAGCCACCCCGGGCGTTCATTGCTGCGCAGCCATGCCGCCGATCGACCTGCTGGCGGGCACCGGTGCGGCCTTCCTCAGCCTGGATCTGCTGCGCGATCTCGACCAGGACATGCTCGGGGCCGCCTGGGAGGGCGGCATCGGACTGCTCGCCGGCACTATCCCCGCAGTCGGCGAGCGCTCGGTGAGCGACACGCGTGCGAGTGCGCCCGTGCGGGAACTGGCATCGCGTCTCGGACTCGACGATGCTCGGTACCTGGCGCAGGTCGTAGTAACCCCGACCTGTGGCATGGCCGGAGCGAGCCCTGCGTGGGTGCGCGCGGCCTATGGGACAGTCAGGGCCGCAGCGCGAGTGCTGCGCGGTGACGAGGAGGGCGATCGTGACGAGCGCTGACGATGCGCGCGTGCGCTGGGAGTCTCTGGTGGCCCGCATTCGCGAGGCCGGCCACGCGTATCACGATCTCGATGCGCCCACGATCTCCGATGCCGAGTACGACGCTCTCTTCCGCGAACTCGTCGAGCTCGAGCAAGCCCACCCCGAGCTCGCCTCCGACGATTCTCCTACGCGAGTGCGCGGCGGAGCAGTCTCGTCGATGTTCAGCGAAGTGACTCACCTTGTCCCGATGTACTCGCTCGACAATGTGTTCGATGCCGATGAGCTTGCCGCCTGGCATGAGCGCACGGAGAAGGCACTGGGCTTCGTCCCCGACTATCTGTGCGAGCTCAAGATCGATGGCCTTGCGG
>JBJSWO010000153.1:0-6128 GCA_046085905.1 Actinomycetes bacterium
TACGAGATAGGGGGTCGTCTGTCCTGGCGGGCATTCGCGCTTAGGATAGTGTAAATCAATCTTGGCGGCGGCTTGCTTGGGTTGCAGGCGCAGCCGCTTTATTTGATGTCCGTTCCCGTTTGCGGTGTCACATCTCAGGTCACGCCCTCCGCCGCGGCAGGCACGGTCGTCGTGCACGTGGCGGGTGCCGTGCGCAAGCCGGGGCTCGTGACCTTGCCGGCCGGTGCGCGAGTCGCTGACGCGATCGACAAGGCCGGCGGCGCGCGTTCGCCGCGGTACCTGGCCAGCGTGAACCTGGCGAGACTGCTGGTCGATGGCGAGCAGATCGTGCTCGGCGAGTCAGTCGGTAGCGGCGCAAGTGCCGGAAAGCTGAGCCTGGGTACCGCCACAGCGACCGAGCTCGAGCAGCTCCCCGGCGTGGGCCCGGTGCTCGCCCAGCGCATCGTGCAGTGGCGAACGGAGAACGGCCCCTTTCGAGGCGTCGACGACCTCAGTGAGGTATCCGGTGTCGGGGATGCGCTGATGGAGCAGCTCCGGCCGCTGGTCGTTCCGTAGTGGATGCGCGGCTCCTCGCTCCTGCGGGCGCCGCGTGGGCCTGCGCTGCCGGTGCCCTGCTGGTGTGCTCCACCTGGCCTCAGTTGACCCCGGCCCTGATCGCGGGGGCGCTGCTGGGCACCCTGGCAAGCTTCGTGCTCACTCGCCGCCTCACGATTCGAGTGATCACTCTCGCGTGCGCATTCGGCATTGTTCTGGCCGGCGTGCACGCATTCTCGCGCCACAGTGAGCCCTGGCAGGGCCTGGTCAAGTCTCATTCCACTGTGGAAGCCCAGGGTGTCGTGACGGGTGACCCGTTGACGCGCACCACTGCGAACACTCCGATCTGGATGTCGGGCACGTCGACAAGCCAAGTCGTACGAGTGGAAGTGGTGCGCACTCGAGGGCGCACCATGACGCTGCGCGCACCGGTGGAGATCAGGTGGAGTGAGGGCCAGAGTCCGCCTGCGGTCGGATCGACGGTCGTGCTGCGAGTGCGACTGTCACCTGCGCCCTGGAATCGAGATCTGGGGGCGTACGGCTCACAGGTCGGCACGCTGATGGTTGTCTCGGCTCCGGGGCTCGTGCATGACGTGGCGAATGCCATGCGCGCCGGTCTGCGGGATTCGACGCAGGGCCTGAGCCCCGACACGGCCTCATTGATTACCGGGCTGGCCGTCGGTGATGTCTCGCAGCAACGGCCTGAGTTCGACGAGGCGATGCGCGGAGCCGGACTCGCGCATCTCACCGCGGTATCCGGCGGAAACGTCGCGATCGTGCTCGCCGCAGTTCTTCTCGTCACCTCTCGACTGCGGCTGCGCCGTCGCACGCGCGTGATCGTCGCACTGGGGGCGCTGGCGTTCTTCGTTCTCCTGGTGCGGCCGCAGCCGAGCGTGATTCGCGCTGCGGTGATGTGCTCTCTCGTGATCCTGGGCATGCTGACCGGCGGCAGGCGCGCCGGGCCGGCCGTGCTGTGCGCCTCCGTCCTCATCCTGATCGGGCTCGAGCCCGGGCTCGCCGTCTCCTGGGGATTCGCGCTCTCCGTAGCGGCCACGGCGGGGTTGATCATCGTGTCGCCCCGACTCCAACGCATACTCCAATGCGCGCGAGTCAGCCGTCGTTGGCCACCGTCCCTGCGCGAAGCAGTCGCCATCGCCGCATCGGCGCAAGTGGCAACCCTGCCGATCCTCGTGGCCATGGGAGCCGGCCTTGGGTTGCTGGCGATCCCGGCGAATCTGCTCGCGATGCCGGCCGTCGCGCCGGTGACGATCCTGGGCCTGCTGGCGGCAGTGGTGGCACCGGTGTGGCTGCCCGGCGCAACGGTGCTGAGCCACTGTGCCGCGCCGTTCGCCTGGTGGATCTCCCGGGTCGCGGTGACGACGAGCGATCTGCCGCTCTCCCATGTGGGCTGGCCTTCAGGTATCGGCGGAGTAGTGATGCTCGCAGTCGTGGCACTCGTCGCCTGGCGCGTGCGGGCATTCTCACGCAGACGCTGGCCCGGCGGAGTCCCGGCGACCGTGTCGATCCCGACGATCTCCCTGTGCTGCGTGCTGATCGCGGTGCTTGTCGTCTACCCGCCGAGCAGGCGTGGCTGGCCACCCGAGAGCTGGGTACTCGTCATGTGCGACGTAGGCCAGGGAGATGCCCTGGTGCTGCACGACTCACAGGACAACATCGTCGTGATCGACACCGGCCCGGACCCGGCTTTGATCGACTCCTGCCTGGCCGACCTGGGCGTCACGCGCATCGATACGGTGCTGCTGACTCACTTTCACGCCGATCATGTCGTCGGGCTTCCCGGCATCCTGCGCGGCCGGCAGGTGCGGCAGGTGCTGGTCACCTCCATCGAGGAACCGGCCGAGCAGGCGGCATTCGTGCAGCGCACCCTCGCGTCGATCGGCATGAACGCTGCGGTGGCACGCGTCGATCAGGTCGGCAGCATCGAGTCCATCGGCTGGCGAGTGCTCTGGCCGAGACGGCGCATCGAGTCGGGCTCGGTGCCGAACAATGCGAGCGTCGTCCTTCATGTCACCGTGGAGTCGGTGAGCCTGCTGCTCACCGGCGATATCGAGCCGGAGGCGCAGGCCGCGATCATCGCCGCGGAACCTTCCTTGAATGTCGATGTCATGAAGGTGCCCCATCACGGCTCTCGCTACCAGGATCCGAGGCTGCCGGCCTGGAGTCATGCACGCGTCGCACTGATCAGTGCGGGGGAGGGCAACTCGTACGGTCATCCGTCTCCTGAGACGGTCGATGCCTGGCAGCGCGTCGGAGCACTCGTGGCCCGTACCGACACCGGCGGAGATCTCGCGGTGGTCAGCAGCCCGCGTCTGGGGCTCGTGCCCCGACGGGGGTGAGTGCAGTGGTCGGACATGGGAGGATGTGAGCCTCATGGCCAAGGCATCTGCGCAGCCCGCTCGCGTCACGCTCGCGATCGGCAACGAGCCGCTCTTCATCGAGCGCACGGTGCGTGCTGTCGCCAAGGCAGCGGTCAAGGATGACCCGCAGGCACAGCGCTTCGAGATCGCCGCAGGCGATTCCAACGGCGGGCTCGCGATCCGGGAGGCCTGTGCGCCCACCTTGTTCGGCGATACCTCGGTCGTCATCGTGTCGGGCATCGACTCGTGCAGTGATGAGGTCGATGCCGCGCTGCGCGAGGTCGTCACCGACTTTCCCGATCACGTGTGGCTGATCGTCACTCACCCCGGCGGAGTCAAGGGCAAGAACCTGCTCGACGCGCTCAAGAAGGCCGGGGCAGAGCAGGTTGACTGCGTCGCGCCGAAGAAGGGCAAGGAGACCCTCGAGTTCCTCTCGAGGGAGTTCGCCGCGCATAAGCGCACCATCACGCGCGATGGCATGGACGCCCTCTACGAGGCCCTGGGCAATGACATCCGCATGCTGTCGGCGGCCGCCTCCCAGCTGTCGAGTGATGTCGTGAACGAGCCGATCACGCGCGATGACGTCGCGGCCTACTTCGAGGGCGTTGCCGAGGTCAGTGGCTTCGCGATCGCCGATGCCGTATGGGATCGCCGATCGGTCGATGCGCTGCGCATGCTTCGCCAGGCGATGCTCAACTCCGATTCCGTTGCCGTGCCCACGGTCTCGGCGATGGCCATGGGCCTTCGCCAGGTGGTGCGCGTGGCCGGCATGCCTCCGGGGGCATCCGAATTCGACATTGCCAAGGAGGCCGGCGTTCCGCCCTGGAAGGTCAAGACTCTGCGCAGGCAATGGTCAGGCTGGAGCGGCGATCAGCGCCGACTCGCCGCAGCCGCGGTCGCACTCGCCGATGCCGATGGCGCGGCCAAGGGCGGAATCGCCCAGGGCAGCAGCCTCGACCCGGAGCAGAAGCTGCTCGAACTCGAGCGCCTGGTGATGCTCACCTCTGCTCGCAAGTCCGAGCACTAGTCCGGCAAAGCGAAAGGCCCCTCCGAGGAGGGGCCTTTCGAAAGAGGTGGGACTAGAGAGCCGCGGCCTGCTTCGAGATCGAGGACTTGCGGTTCGCTGCCTGGTTGGCGTGGATGACGCCCTTGCTCACGGCCTTGTCGAGTGCCTTGTTGGCATCGGCGGCGAGTGCCTTGGCATCGCTGCTGCCGGCTGCGGCGGCCTCGTGGAACTTGCGCACGGCGGTCTTGAGCGAGCTCTTGACCGACTTATTGCGAAGGCGTGCCTTCTCGTTGGTGAGAATGCGCTTCTTCTGCGACTTGATGTTTGCCACGGAGCAACCTTTGTGTCTTCGGGCTCGGGTGAGCCCTGGGTGGGAACTACCAGGTGTTACGGCCTCCTAGATTAGCCGTAGGCTGGCCCCAGACCCAAATTGGCCCCCTTCGCCCCCTCGGGGGCCCCTGTCGTGAGGACATCCGTGCCCGTCCAGCAGCCTGGTGCCACCGATCCCTCGGTGATCCGGAATTTCTGCATCATCGCCCATATCGACCACGGGAAGTCCACCCTGGCCGACCGGATGCTGCAGGAGACGGGTGTCGTCGACCCCCGCCAGATGCGGGCCCAGTACCTCGACCGGATGGATATCGAGCGCGAGCGGGGCATCACGATCAAGAGCCAGGCCGTGCGCCTGCCCTTCGTGGCCAATGACGGCGTCGAGTATGTCCTGAACATGATCGACACCCCAGGTCACGTCGACTTCACTTACGAGGTCTCCCGCTCCCTGGCCGCATGCGAGGGCGCGATCCTGCTCGTCGACGCGGCGCAGGGCATCGAGGCCCAGACCCTGGCCAACCTCTACCTGGCCCTCGAGAACGACCTCATGATCGTCCCGGTGCTCAACAAGATCGACCTGCCGGCAGCTCAGCCCGAGAAGTACGCGGCCGAGCTCGCGCGCATCATCGGATGCGATCCCTCCGACGTGCTGCTCACCTCGGCCAAGACGGGCCTCGGCGTCAAGGAAGTCCTGCAGCGCGTGGTCGAGACCGTGCCGGCTCCGATCGGCAATGCCGATGCCCCTGCGCGCGCGATGATCTTCGACTCCGTCTACGACACGTACCGCGGCGTGGTCACCTACGTGCGCGTGGTCGACGGACGCATCGGCACCCGCGAGAAGGTCGAGATGATGTCGACCGGCGCGATCCACGAGCTGCTCGAGGTCGGCATCATCAGCCCCGAGCCGATCGTCTGCAAGGGCCTCGGCGTCGGCGAGGTGGGCTACCTCATCACCGGCGTGAAGGACGTCCGCCAGTCACGCGTGGGCGACACCATCACCTCGGCGCAGAAGGGCGCCACCGAGTCATTGGGTGGATACCGCGATCCGAAGCCGATGGTCTACTCGGGCCTGTACCCGATCGATGGCTCCGACTACCCCGAGCTGCGCGATGCCCTCGACAAGCTCAAGCTCAACGACGCGGCCCTCGTCTACGAGCCCGAGACCTCGCTGGCCCTCGGCTTCGGCTTCCGCTGCGGGTTCCTCGGCCTGCTGCACATGGAGATCGTGCGCGAGCGACTCGAGCGCGAGGCCAATCTCGATCTCATCTCGACTGCGCCGAACGTGATCTACCGCCTCATCGACGAGGCCGGCAACGAGATGATCGTGACGAATCCGAGCGAGTTCCCGAACCAGAAGATCGCGCACATCTTCGAGCCGGTGGTGAAGGCCACGATCATCCTGCCGACCGAGTTCGTCGGCACGGTCATGGAGCTCTGCCAGCAGCGTCGCGGCACCATGCTCGGCATGGACTACCTCTCCGAGGATCGCGTCGAGCTGCGCTACACCGTGCCGATGGCCGAGATCGTGTTCGACTTCTTCGATCAGCTCAAGTCCAAGACTCGTGGCTATGCCTCGCTCGACTACGAATTGACCGGCGAGGAGGAGTCCGACCTCGTAAAGGTCGACATCCTGCTGCACGGTGACCCTGTCGATGCCTTCAGTGCAATCGTCCACCGCGACAAGGCAATGGCCTACGGCACGATGATGACCGCCAAGCTCAAGGAGCTCATCCCGAGGCAGCAGTTCGAGGTGCCGATCCAGGCAGCCATCGGCTCGCGCGTCATCACCCGCGAG
The DNA here is from genome assembly GCA_046085905.1 of Actinomycetes bacterium. Classification (GTDB taxonomy): domain Bacteria; phylum Actinomycetota; class Actinomycetes; order S36-B12; family S36-B12; genus CAIKZY01. The sequence continues at coordinate 6,044 of JBJSWO010000153.1, forward strand.
ACCATTCGCGCGATTCGCAAGGACGTCCTCGCCAAGTGCTATGGCGGCGATATCAGTCGCAAGCGCAAGCTGCTCGAGAAGCAGA
>JBJSWO010000154.1:0-3440 GCA_046085905.1 Actinomycetes bacterium
CGGATGAGGCCGAGATTGCCCTCCTGGATGAGGTCGAGGAAGAGCATGCCGCGACCGGTGTAGCGCTTGGCCAGGGACACCACGAGGCGAAGGTTGGCCTCGAGCAGGTGGTTCTTGGCGCGGCGGCCATCGAGTGCGATGTACTCGTAATCACGGAGCAGCTTCTTCTCGATCTTCTTGCCGGAGTTCAGGAGCTCCTCGGCGAAGAGGCCGGCCTCAATGCGCTTGGCCAGCGAGACCTCCTGCTCGGCGTTCAGAAGCGGAACCTTGCCGATCTGCTTCAGGTAGTCCTTCACCGGGTCGGCAGTCGCACCGGCAACTGTGACGGTCTGAACAGGCTCGTCGGTGTCATCGACATCCGAGATGACGAAGCCCTCTTCCTCCGAATCGGCGGCGGGCGCGGCGGCTTCCTCAACGACCTCCTCGGCGACTGCCGCGAGATCCTCGGCCAGATCAGCCTCGAGCTCGACCTCCAGCTCGGCCACGACCTCGAGCTCGGCCTCGTCTACGTCGTCGGCATCGACGACGATGACGCCGTCACCCTTCTCGAGGACCTCGACGAGTGCATCACCCTTCGACGCACCCTTCTTGCCCTTCGGGGCCGGTGCGGGTGCGGCCTTCTTTGCAGGCGCAGCCTTCTTCGCAGGCGCAGCCTTCTTGACCGGAGCGGCCTTCTTCGCAGGCGCAGCCTTCTTCACGGGAGCGGCCTTCTTCGCAGGCGCAGCCTTCTTCACCGGAGCGCTCTTCTTGGCAGGCACGCTCTTCTTCGCAGCAGCGGTCTTCTTGGCAGGTGACTTAGTCGGCACTTACGCCAGCCCTTTCGCTCAACGGCCACGAAGGAAGCCCGTGTCAAGACTCATGTCTTGGACGGGCCGTGGAATTCCACCATTGTGCCATGGCCCCTTCAGGGAACCAACACGGCCCGACCCTCGCCCACCGAGATCACCAGCGTGGTCTCCTGGCGGATCCCGCCCGAGACCGGGAATGGCCCCAGCCCGGCAACCTCGAAACTCCCCGACCACTCGGCTCGGACCTGCACCTCCCGACTGCCTGCCTGCCGATACGCATGCCTGACGATCCCCCCGGGGTACGGCTCACCCGGGCTTCGAGTCACGATTGCGGCCCCGTCACCGAACTCCCAGCTCCAGTGCACGCTCGGATACAGGCGCACCGACTGGCCAAGGATGAGATGGTCGCTGGGCTCAAGGCCCCCCGGGTGCCCGCTGATGAAGTTCACGGGGATCTGGGTGACCACTCCCTCGGCCGGCTGCGCGCGAGGAGCCAGAGCGGGCACGATCCGCTCGAATGCTTGGGTCACCGCGCCTGCCAGGGCAGCGACCGTGAGCGGGCCCGAGGGCGGTATGCAGACGAGACCCCGATCGGTCCAGGTTCGGCCGCCGTCGGCGGAGAGATACACCCGAAGTAGGTACGCCAGCTGTGCGCAGCCCCGGGTGAGTGCCAGGCACGGGCCCCCGGATGCTGAGCACGGATCGCTGAGGCGCCAGCGGCAGTCGACGCAGTGGGCCGCCTCGCGACGAGTTCCGGGGTCAGAGCCACCGGGCAGGAGCAGGCCACCTGACCCTGAATAGCGATCACCACCGGCACCGACCTCGAGGGCGGGCACGGCCGCAGCGGCCGAACCGGTGGCACTTGCCGACAGCGCAGGCAGGGCAAGCGCAGCGATAAGGAGACCGCGAGAGACGGCCAGGATCAATGACGCGTGACGCATCCGATCACGCTAGGAGCCAGGTGGTCGATGCGGAAGTCCCTGCGCGCGCCTGTGGATTACTGCGGAATGCGAGCTAGAGAGTGCGCGACGAATGCCGCGACCTGGTCGTCCTCGACCAGGAAGCCATCGTGGCCGAACAGCGAGTTCACGACGTGCAGGCCGTCGGCACCCGGCGCGAACTCGACGAGCTCCTCCTGCAATCGCGAAGGGAAGAGGCGATCGGAATCGATGGCCACGACGGTGAGCGGTGCGGTGATCGAACCCAGCGCCTGGGCCACCCCTCCGCGTCCGCGGCCGAGATCGAACAGGCTCATCGCATCGGTCAGCGCGATGTAGGTATTCGCATCGAAGCGACGGGCGAGCTTGTCGGCATGATGGTCGAGATATGAGGTCACCTCGAAGCGACCGCCGGCGTAAGGGTCCTCTCCCGGTTGAGGGTTGCGCCCGAAGCGATCGGCGAGCTCGAGCTCGCTGCGGTAGGTCAGGTGCGCGATACGGCGGGCTATGCCCATGCCGACATGCGGCCCTTCTCCGTCGGCGGCGTCGTAGAAGTCACCGCCGTTGAAGCGCGGATCGGCGCGAATGGCCGAGAGCTGCACCTCGTGAGTGCCGATCTCGTCAGCGGTCACCGCGGCCGTGGTACCGAGCACGAGACCGCTGCGCACGCGCTCGGGATAGCGAACCATCCACTCGAGCACGCGCATGCCGCCCAGCGATGGGCCGAGCATGATCGCCCAGGTGTCGATGCCGAGTGCATCGGCCAGTCGGTGCTCGATCCGCACCATGTCAGGGACGGTGACGACCGGGAATCGGCTCCCCCACGGCTTGCCATCCGGCGCCGCACTCGACGGCCCTGTCGTGCCCTGGCATCCGCCCAGGACGTTCGCGCACACCACGAACCACTTGTCGGTGTCGATGGCGCGACCTGGCCCTACGAGGCCATCCCACCAGCCCGCGGTCTTATGGCCTGGTCCGGCAGCGCCGGTGACATGCGAGTCTCCCGTGAGCGCGTGCGCGACGTACACCGCATTGCTGCGCTCGGCATTGAGCGTTCCCCAGGTCTCGTAGGCGATCCGGACTGACGGGAACTCGAAACCGGAGTCAGTGACGAAGGCGCCGGTGTCGAGGAACAGCCTGCTGCCCACGGCATCTCCCTCCCGCCAGGCGGCGCTGGCGGGAGGGAGGCCGGTGTAGGACAGCGGGCCGTACTCGCGTTCGGACATGCGCGCTTCTCTACGCCTTGGCCGCAGCGAAGCCGAGCTCGAGATCGGCGAGGATGTCGTTGACGTCCTCGATACCGACGGCCAGGCGCACCAGGCCCGGCGTGACACCAGTGGTGGCCTGCTCCTCGACGGTCAACTGCGAATGAGTGGTCGACGCCGGGTGAATGACCAGACTGCGGACATCACCGATGTTGGCAACATGGCTGTGCAGCACCAGGCCCTCGACGAACTTCTGCCCGGCTTCAACGCCGCCGGCGATCTCGAAGCTGAGCACGCCACCGGTTCCCTTCGGCGCGTACTTCTTGGCGCGGTTGTGCCATGGACTCGACTCAAGGCCGGCGTAGTTCACCGACACCACCTGCGGATGCTTCTCGAGGAACTTGGCCACGGCCAGCGCATTGTCGGTGTGACGCTGCACCCGAAGGGAGAGCGTCTCGATTCCCTGTGCGATGAGGAAGGCATTGAAGGGAGATGCGGCTGCGCCGAGA
>JBJSWO010000155.1:0-3665 GCA_046085905.1 Actinomycetes bacterium
GCGCACGTTCACCGACATGATCTGGTCGAAGGTCTCCATGACGTCCGCGGATTCCCACTCGGTGCGCTTGGCGATGCCTGCGTTGAGCACGACCGTGTCGAGTCGCCCGAAACCCTCGAGAGCTGCAGCCACCATGCGCTCGCTTGTCGATTCCTCGCTGACATCGCCGACAACGGCGGTGATGCCCCGCGCGGATGCCCAGTGCAGATTTTCCTCGAGGAGATCTACAGCGATGACGTCGTAGCCGCGATCGGCGAACATCATGGCGGCCGCCTGGCCGATTCCGGTGCCTGCACCGGTGACGATGGCAACGGGTTTGCTCACGTGCGCTCCCTAGTCGAGAACCCGGACCCGATCCTTACTGGATCGAATCTAAAGTTACTCCCCGAAGGCTAGCGGACTTCGAACATCTCGTACACGACTTGGTCGCCAATGCTGCGGCCCTGGCCCACGGCTTGGATGCCGTTGAGCCAGGCATAGCGCTCATCGGAGGTCTCGAAGGTGGGTGCGACCGTGTAGGTACCGCGCTCGCGATCGCACCGGCCCATGTAGGTGACATAGATGAGAGCACCGTCATCGGTCTCGACCAGCTGGCGCACGTCGAGAAGCATGATGTGGCCGGCAGTCGGGATAGCCCAGTCGCCGCCGGCGCCGATCATCGAGCCCTTGATGCGCTCCCCCTCCCAGCGGCCATCAGCGATCGAGCCGATCACGCGGCGACTGAACGGAGTCTCGCCGAGACGGCGAATATCTCCGCGGGTGACGGTGACGGTGGCCAGGGGAATCAACTCGAATGAAGGCATGGCCCATTCTTTCGCCCGAGACGGTCAGGCCGTCACGAAATCGATGATCTCCTCGACGCGGCCGAGCAGAGAGGGCTCGAGATCCGCATAGGTGTTGACCTTGCCGAGGATCGCGCGCCAGGCAGCAGAGGTGTCATCGACCCAGCCCAGCCTCGCGCACACCCCTTCCTTCCACGGCGTGCCCTTCGGAATCGTCGGCCAGGAATCGATGCCCAGTACGGAAGGGCGAACCGCCTGCCACACGTCTACATAGGGATGACCCAGCACGACGACATCCTCGGAGAACTCCGCGAGGACCGATTCGGCGATGCGGGTCTCCTTGGTACCGGGCACCAGGTGATCGAGCAGAATTCCGATCCGACGATCGAAGCTCGGATTGAAGTCGCGCACGGCGCGGAGCAGGTCGTCGGCACCGCCGAGCTCTTCGACCACCACTCCCTCGACGCGCAGGTCGGCGCCCCAGATCTTCTCGATCAGCTCGGCATCCTGCTTGCCCTCGACCCAGATGCGCGAGGCACGGGCCACTCGGGCGCGTGTGTTGACGACGGCCACCGAGCCGGACGCAGTCAGGCGTGCTGCGGCGGGTGCGAGCGGGTTAGGGCGGACCAGTGTGATCGGCTCCCCTTCGAGCAGGAAGGGATCGGTCAGCAGGAACATCTTGCGGCGGCCGTGACGATCCTCGAGATTGACGCCCCAGCCGCCCGGGCCCTTCTGCAGCCCGACGATCGCCCCGCACCAGCCGGTGTGCGGGCACTCGAGCACCATGCCGATATCGGCGGGCACCTGCACCGGTGGGCGGCGGGCCTGGGTATGGCTCAGCGCGAGCACGTCGGAACCGTAGCGATCAATCACATCCGAAACTTAGGCCCCATGAGTCACAGAACGACGGAGGCGCGACTAGCGCGAGGACGACTCCGTGCGTTCGCGGATCGGATCGGTGACGCCGTCCCAACCCTCATGGGCCGAGCGCACTGTCTCGAAGAAGGCCGCTACGCGATCGCTGCGCCCGTAGAGCTCGGTGAAGCCGCCGATCGCCGCACGCGTGTCGAGGTAGATCGCCGGCTGGCTCGTCAGCATCGATCCGGCGATCTCAAAGCCGGCATCAGTGAAGCGCGCAACCTGACCCGCGAGCTGCTCGGGCGGCACGAGTGCGCACACATGATGGAAGCCGCCCTCGCCCGGCGGATACATGTCGCGGTAGATCGACTCCCCCGGGTCGTCTTGCGCGATCAGCTGGATCTGCGCCGGCCCTGCCTGGCCGAAGGCATAGTGCACGCGCGTCTCGCTCGGCCTGCCGCGATAGGTGAGCTCATTGCCCAGGTAATTGCGCAGCACGAAGAACGGGCCTGCGCCCATCACCTCGACCCAGTGGCGAATGCCCTCATCGAGATCGGGTACGACATAGGCGTATTGAAGAACGGGAAATCGCAGGATCGGGTACTGCAGAAGCGGGCCGGTCACAGCGAACTCGACTTGTTGCGCCTGCGAATCGGGTCGGTCACGCCATCCCAGCCCTCATGCGCCTCGCGGATCGTGCGGAAGAGCTCCTCGATCTCGTCATTGAGCCCGTGCAGCTCGACGAAGCAGTCGAGCCTGTCGCGGCAGTCGAAGTAGGCCACAGGCACGTACGACATCAGGCTGCTGGCCACCGGATAGCCAGCGGCCTCGAAGCGCGCGACCTCGGCGGGCATGTCGGCAGCGGGCACGAGCACGCCCACGTGATGGAAGCCGCCTTCACCATCGCCGTACATATCGCGATAGATCGAGGTACCCGGCTCGTCATGCGCGATGAGCTGGATCTGCGCCGGGCCGGCCTGGCCGAAGGCGTAGTGCACGCGCGTAGTGCTCGGCTTGCCGCGGTAGGTGAGGTCGCGGCCGAGGTGGCTCCTGCTCACGAAGAACGGGCCCGCACCCATCACCTCGACCCAGTGGCGAATGCCCTCCTCGAGATTCGGGACGACATACGCGTACTGCACGATCGGGTAGCGGATCAGCGGCTCATTCATGGGCACCTCACTAGTCATCGAGCAGTGCGGCGAGAGCGTACGCCTGCTTGGTGGCGAACAGCAGCCTTCTGGGGGCGAATGCATCACCGAGAACATGAACGCGTGGATGCGTGCTCTTGAGTTCCTCGAACAGCGACGTCTCGGAGACGCTCCCGCACGCGAGCACGATGGAATCGAAACCCGTGAGGATCTCCTCGCGACCGGAGTACGCGTGACGCACGTGCACGCCGTCGTCACTCACTGCGGTCACGATCTCGGTGTAGCGCAGTTTCACGCCCGCATTGTCGAGGCGGGCCAGGATGCCGCCGATGATGTAGCGCGTGAGCAACGGCGCCGGGCCGTTGGTCGCGTAGACCACCGTGACCTCGTGACCTGCGCTGGCAAGAAAGTCGGCAACAGCGAGCGGCGGCATGTGATCGTCCTGCGCGACCACGAGCACGCGCTTGCCCGGCACCACCGTGCCATCGAGTACCTCGCGCGAGTCGTGCACGTCGGCGCGATCGATGCCCGCAATGTCGGGGCGGCGCGCCGCGGCACCGGTGGCGATGACGACGATGTCGGCCTTCGCCTCGAGTACCTCCTGGGCCGTGGCCGTCTGACCCTCGCGCACGCTGACTCCCACGCGGCCCAGGCGTCGCTCCTGCCAGGCGAGGTAGTCGGCGTAGCCCTCGTAGGTGGGCGCATTCACCGCGGTGAGCAGCTGCCCGCCGAGGCGCTCGGACTTCTCCCAGATCTCGACGCGATGCCCGCGCTCGGCAGCGAGTGCCGCGACCTCCATGCCGGCCGGACCGCCTCCGATCACCAGCACGTCGCGCGCGGATGCCGCCGGCACAGGCCAAGCCTCGCGCACCTCGGT
>JBJSWO010000156.1:0-2943 GCA_046085905.1 Actinomycetes bacterium
GGGGGGGGGGGGGGGATGATCACCGGGATGTTCGCGTGACCCGCGAGATCATCCGCCATCACGATGCCGATGACCTGGCCGCGGCCACGGCCGCCCGACTGGTCACGACCATCGCCCGGGTGCAGGCCGATCACGGCAGCGCCTCGGTCGTGCTCACCGGCGGCCGCATCGCCGGTGCACTGCTGTTCGCCCTGGCCGATCCGGTGGCCTCCGACGGCATCGACTGGTCGCGGGTCGACCTGTGGTGGGGTGATGAGCGATTCCTGGACTCAGGCGATGACGATCGCAATGACACCCTCGCCGACATTCGACTGCTGTCCGTCGTCGATGTCCCTGGTTCACTCGTGCACCGGATTGCCGGCCCGGATACCGCGGTGGATGCCGAGGCTGCCGCCTTCGACTACGCGACACTCATTGCAGGCGCTGCCGAGTCACGGCGCCTCGCCGGGCGTCCCGCCTTCGACGTCGTGCTGCTGAGCATCGGCCCCGACGGTCACGTGGCCTCGTTGTTCCCCGAGTCCCCCGCCCTCGAGTCGGGGGAACTTGCGCTGGCCGTGCACGGCGCACCCAAGCCACCGCCGGTGCGCGTGAGCATGGGCTACGCCGCGCTGAACGACTGCACGGAGGCGTGGCTGCTGGCCAGTGGCGCTGAGAAGTCCGAGGTCATCGAGATGATGCTGACCCGCGGTGCAGGCCGACTGCAGATCCCGGCAGCGGGCATCGAGGCGATCGAACGAACCCTGGTGCTCCTCGACGAATCCGCCGCCAGCGGACTGACGACGGATATCGGGAAGCGCTAGTTGCCGCGGATGCGCTGCAGGGCCTCTTCCAGGATCGCAGCGCCGTCGACATCGGAGCGACGCTCCTTCACGTAGGCCAGGTGAGTCTTGTACGGCTCGATCTTCACGGGGGCGGGCGGGTTCTCCTGGTCGGGGCCGGCGGGGAGTCCGCAGCGCGGGCAGTCCCATTCCTCGGGAATCGCTGCATCCGAGGCGAAGCTGGGCTTGGACTCGTGACCCCGCGAGCACCAGAAGGACACCCAGATCCGGGGAGCCGCCTCGCCGCGCTCGGCTTCGCCCATGGGGCCTGCGCCTACTCGACTGCCGCGAATAGCACTTCCACCGGCCATGAGCCCTCTTCCCTAGAACTTCGAGTGTGACGATTACGCGAGACGCGGTACGAGCAGGCCGACGGCCACGACTGCCGCGGCCCAGATAAGGCCGAGGCCCACGGTGAGGCGATCGAGGTTCTTCTCGGCTACCGATGAGCCACCGATGGACGAGCTCACGCCGCCGCCGAAGAGATCGGAGAGGCCGCCGCCCTTGCCGCGGTGCAGCAGGATCAGGACGATGAGCAGAACGCTGGTGATGACCAGGATCACCGCGAGGGCGATCGTGAGAGCAAGCAGCATTCGTGACTCCAGGTGGGTATCAGGCCCGTGGCGGGCCTGCCAAGGATAACCGATCGGGGCGGGTGCCTACTCCGCAGGATGGAGGCGGAAGCGCACGATGCCGACGAACTCGTCGGGATCCAGGCTCGCGCCGCCGACCAGGGCTCCGTCGACATCAGGCTTGGCCATGATGGCGGCGACGTTATTCGACTTCACCGAGCCGCCGTAGAGCACTCGCACGGCTGCTGCGGCCTCGGCGCCCCAGACCTCGGCCACGCGGGCACGGATGGCCTGGCAGACCTCCTGGGCGTCCTCGGGGGTAGCGACCTCGCCGGTGCCGATGGCCCACACGGGCTCGTAGGCAATAACCAGCCCGGCCACCTGTTCGGCGGTCAGGCCCTCGAGGGAGCCGTCGACCTGGGCGAGCACGTGCGGGACCTGCTCACCGGCCTTGCGGATCTCGAGTGCCTCGCCGACGCAGACGATCGGGGTGATCTCGTGGCGCAGAGCGGCCTTGGTCTTAGCGTTGACCACAGCATCGTCCTCGCCGTGGTACTGGCGACGCTCACTGTGGCCGACCGCGACGAAGGCGCAGCCGAGCTTGGCGAGCATGGCTCCAGACACCTCGCCCGTGAAGGCGCCGGAGTCGTGTGCCGAGAGATCCTGGGCGCCGTACTGGATGTCGTACTTGTCGCCCTCGATCAGGGTCTGCACCGAGCGGATGTCGGTGAACGGCGGAAGTACCGCGACATCGACGACCTTGAAGTCATCCTCGTTCAGTGCGAAGGCCAGCTTCTGGGTCAGCGCGATGGCCTCGAAGTGGTTCAGGTTCATCTTCCAGTTGCCGGCCATCAGCGGCTTGCGCTCGATCTTCGCCATGTCAGTTCTCCTCAAGGATTGCGATACCCGGAAGGGTCTTCCCTTCGAGGAATTCCAGGCTTGCACCGCCGCCGGTGCTGATGTGACTGAACTTCGACTCGTCGACATCGAGGATGCGCACGGCCGCAGCGCTGTCACCGCCGCCGATCACGGTCATCGCGGAGCTCTCGGCCATCGCGACGGCCACGGCCTTAGTGCCGGCCGCGAATGCCTCCATCTCGAAGACGCCCATCGGGCCGTTCCAGACAACAGTGCCCGCATCGGCGATGCGCGAGGCGAAGAGCTCACGAGTGCGCGGGCCGATATCGAGTCCCATCCAGCCGGTCGGGATCGCATCAGCGGAGACGATCTCGGTATTCGCATCGGCCGAGAAGGCATCGGCGATCACGAAGTCGACGGGCAGCAGCAGCTCGACGCCGCGCGCCTTCGCCTGCTCGATGAAACCGCGGACGGTGTCGATCTGGTCGGCCTCGAGCAGGGAGTTGCCCACCTCGTGACCCTGGGCCGCGAGGAAGGTGTAGGCCATGCCGCCGCCGATGAGCAGGCGATCGACGCGGCCGATCAGATTGCCGATGACTCCGAGCTTGTCACTCACCTTGCTGCCGCCGAGGATGACAACGAATGGTCGGGCCGGATCGCTCAGCAGCTTCGAGAACACCGAGGCCTCCTTGTGC
>JBJSWO010000157.1:0-5835 GCA_046085905.1 Actinomycetes bacterium
GGCACCTTGATGCTCTCGGGCATCAAGGTCGATACCGGCCCCTGGTACATCGCGATCGCGTTCTCGATCATGGGTATCGGCCTCGGCCTGTCCATGCCGGCGGTCTCGGGTGCTGCGATGTCGTCAACTCCAAAGGACGACATGGGATCGGTCTCCGGTGTCATCGGACTCTCCGGGCAGGTTGCCTCGGTACTGGGCATCGCGGTCGTCGGCTCGATAGCCGCAGCGCGCACGCTCTCGGCCTGGGTCGGGCTCGCTCCGCAGTCGGCCCAGACCGATGCCGTCCAGACGCTCGTCACCTCCGGCAATGTTGCAGAGGTCGGCAAGCAGGCGGGTGCCGCTGCAGCTCAGGCCGCCAGCGATGCCTTCGTCATTGGTGTCGGCGAGACATTCCTCATTGCGACGGCCGGCCTGGTGATCGCAGCCTTCGCCGCGTTCTTCCTAATGCCGAAGAAGGCCGAGGGCAAGGTCGTCGTCCCGACGCCTACGCCGTAGCGGGAACCTCATCAGCAGGCTTTGTGCGATCGAGGAAGTCGAGCCACCAGCCCGACCACACTGCGCTCACGAACGCGTGAGGGTGCAGCGAGAGCCCGGCGTGATTGCTCACCACGACCTCGCGCATGCGATCGAGACGATCCCCGCTCCGCTGATCGAGCGTGGCGATGATCTGCGGTACTTCCACCAGCTCATCGCTGTGGCCCACCAGTTGACGCATCACGTCGCCTGCCAGGAGTGCATCCTGAAGCCATGCCTGCCGGGCCTCGAGGGACGTGATCCACGGGTCCACAGTGCGCACCGACATGAATGCGGCATCCAGGGTGTCGGCGTAGGCGAGAAGTGCGTGTTGGGCGCTCGCTCGTCGAGACTCGATGTCCGCACCCTTCGAGCGCCCGGTAAGAGCATCGAGCACTGAGTCGAGGTACGCCTGCATCGAGGTCATCGCCATCTGACCGGTTGACGTGATCAGCGTGCTGATGCCACGGGGAAAGATCACGAATGTCAGCACGATTGCCACCGCGAGCCCGACCAGCACATCGGTGATGCGATCGAGGACCGTGTCGGTCGAAGGCGGCCAGGTCAGCAACGAGAGATTCACGATCGCAAACGGAGTGAAGGCGAATTGCGAGATCATCAGCGAACGACTCTGCACGTACTTCACCACGAAAGCGCCAATAGCGAGAACGACGAAGAACGCGATCTCATTGGGCACCAGCACGATGATGAGGAATCCCACGGTGATGCCGGCCACGTTTCCTGCGATCATCCGCAGCGCCAGTCGATTCGTCTGCGGGCTCGTGAAACTGAGCTGGAGAATCGAGAGCGTGGCAAGCACGACCCAGAATCCGTGCTTGAGACCCATGGCCTGCGCGATTCCCACCGCGATGGCGGCCGCGATCGAGACGCGCAGCGCATTTCGGAACCATGGTGAACTAATGCGCAGGTTCACTCGCAGCAGCTCGAGGGGCGAACTGGACTCCATGGCGCCCAGGGCGGGCATCGGGGTTTCCGTTCCACGAGACCTGAGGGCCAGCCATTGCATGACCGCGGCGAGAATCGCGATGAGTCGCACCGGGTAGTGGTTCCGCAGTTCGTCGAAGGTCTTGGCCGGATCAGTGGCCAGTCCCTTCGCGCACCATTCCTGCGCACTCCTGAGGTCCTTGTCGCGCAGCGAGTCCATGTTGATCGAGTCAGGCTTCGCCGCCTCGCTGACGAGAATCTCCGCACAGGAGTCGAAGGTCGTCGCACTGGCATCGGCGAGCAAGGTGACGTGAACATCCGGCTGCAGTTCCTTCACCGAGATCGCGAGATTCGTCGAGGAATTGGCGTACTGCACCATTTGCAGGAGGGCGCGAAGTCGATGCGTCAGCGCACCCGGCCTGGTGGGGCTGCCCACGGTCATCGCCTGGATCTCGTCGAAGGCGCTCGACAGAGCAGCACGGCCTTCGCCGTTACTGCTGCCCGCCGCATACAGGCGAGTCAGTTTTGCCGCGGCTCGGCACCAGTCGGCAAGGGCCTTGCGCGTGAGAGTCAGGCGCTGTCGGGGGAGGATCACCAGGGCGCATAGCGCCGCGATCACGCAGCCGAGAATCCAGCCACCGACGTAGCGCCAGACATCCGCCGGATTCGCGGGCAGCATCGCGGGGAGGAAGTAGGCGAGCTGCAGGCCGACGGCACATCGAGCGATGAAGCCCTTGAGCACGCGGGCGTACGCGAAGGCGAAGGAGACAGGCAGGGTCACGACGATCGCTACCCAGGTGATCGGAGCCGCGTAGACCCCGATCAGGAGCGCGACGAGACCTACCAGTGATGCGGCGCCATACGCGGAGAGACGCTGACGTGCTCCGCCTTCGAAGTCCAGGAAGAAGAGCAGGATCATCACGGCAAACGAGGCCATGAGAGCGCCCGGGCCGTTATCGAGAATCACCACGCAGATGAAGTCAACGATGACCATGCCCGCTGCGAGGCGGATGCCCGAGCGCACGAAGGGGTTCTGCGGGGTGCGGATGACCACGGCTATCCGATCTCCGCGCTGATGCCTGCAACCTTGCCGTCGTCACCGAAACTGAAGTAGGCGACTCCGCGCCCATCGGTTGGCAGATGATCGGCGCCGTCGGTGCCGAGGGTGACGTGGATCTTCTGCGTCGACCACTTTGTGATGTCGACGAGGATCTCGGCGATTTCCGCATCACTGAAGTGCTCATGGGCTTGTGCGACGAGTTCATCGCTCATGTCGCCCGGCCGCCAGATGAATGCGTCGACCAGGCGCAGGGCCGTCTTGTGCCGGTCGCTGAGATCGCTCCTCTCGTAGAAGTCGATCTGGGATTCCATCTCGGGGTCGAGTCCGGACTTCTGCGCATCGGCCAGGCGCAGGGTCTGGCAGATGCGACAGTCGTGCTGACGTGCGCAGCGAAGTCGAATGAGCTCAGTTGTCACGGCGTCGAGATGGGCAGAGCGCACCACGGCGTCCTGATACGCAGCGAGAAGTGAGTAGAGCTGCGCGTCACGCAGCGGCTTTCCGTTGTCGTCTAGCGGAACTCGCACGGCGCGATTCGGCCGCTCCAGGGTGCTCATGACCGGCCGCCCAGCAGGCGTTCGCTCATGATGCGCAGGCGTGTTCGCGCCTCGATGATGTACGAAGCTGTGACGAAGTCGGCCATGCCGCCATCATCGAAGTAACGGCCTGAGCGCTTGGCTGTCTTGTCATCGAGGCCGGCGACGTCAATCAGCATCTGGTCGACGAGCTCGCTGATCTCGAGATCCTGGGTGGTGACGAGAGCTCCGGGGGAGTCGGAGCCGCCGAGCATCTGCTCGATGCGTGATTCGGCAAGGTAGAGGAAGTAGGGATCGACGATCTCGGTGGCGCGGGCATAGGCGGCATCGAGTGCGGCCATGGCCTCGGGCTGGTGATCGGAGAGTGACACGCGGTCACTCTAGGGGCGAGCAGTAGGTCACAGGCCCCAGCGGGCGCAGGTGCACCACTCGTCTTCGGTGAACATGCTCTTGACCTGGTCGACGTGCTCGCCGCAGCCGCTCCAGGTGACCTTGCCGCACTTCTCGCACTTAACCGGACTGCACATCTGAAACCTCCTGCGTGGACTGATCCAAAGTATACCCCCATGGGTATCCTTTGGTGGCATGCTCGGCGCCGTGATGGGAGACCCCGGACCCTGCCCGGCCTGTGAGACCACCGACCTCGAACGCCGTGGCGGCAAGGATATGTGCCCGCGCTGCCACTACATCCAGCCGTGCTGCGATGGCGGAATCTGCACGTGAGCGCCTTCGAGACCAAAGCGCTATCTGACCTGCCCGATGTGACTGCGCCTGATGGCTCCGATGTGCGACTCCTCGTGTCTTCCGACCGCGGCTCGATGGCCCATTTCAGCCTGAGCCCCGGCGAAATATCCCTCGCGGTCTGTCACCGCACCGTCGAAGAGCTCTGGTTCGTAACAGCCGGAGAAGGTCAGATGTGGCGATCGTCGGATGGCGTGGACGAGATCATCGATCTCCTTCCCGGAGTCTCCCTGACGATCCCTGTGGGTACCAGCTTTCAGTTTCGCGCCGGCCGCACTCCGCTTGAGATCGTTGCCGTGACGATTCCTTCGTGGCCGGGAATGGACGAAGCATTCGGGGTCGACGGGCCTTGGACTTCCTGAGTTGAGGAAGAATCACGGTATGGCCGATGATGGCGTTATGACCCAGATGCATGTCGAGCCCGCCAATCCGTCCTGGACAGTCACAAAGGTCGTCGCCGTCATCGTCGCAATAGTGACCGTGGGCTACATGCTCCCGTGGGCGATCGCCGCAGTTCGCGACGTCCCGCACTGGTCGACCTTCTGGGTGAACCTGCTGCTGGGCTGGACCCTGGTTGGCTGGATCATCGCGCTCGTGATGTCACTGCGATCGCAGCGGGTAGTCGTCGTTCCGTAGTGCACGCAGGCTTCTGGAACTAAACGGGCCTCCGCTCCTGCGGCCAACATAACGAAGGCCCCGCGATCGCCGGAGCCCTGTCTTGTGCGCGAGGGGGGTGAGCCTGCACACCTGGTTCGCACGCTTCCTGATGATGGACGCAGCAGTCTCAATTCGGTGGAAACTGCCATCCACCATCGGATTAGGTTCTGGAAGATTGCCGACCCAGCTCAATTTCACACTTGTGCCGAATTCGACGCGTCAACGAATCTGCCCCTACTTTCCTGCGCTATGACAACTCTCGGAAAATTGACCCGTATCACCGCAGTAGCCGGCCTCGTTGTCGCGACCGCCGCCTTCGGACAGTCATCCGCGCAGGCAGCCACCTCCATCGGAAGTGGCAAGGCCCTGATCAGGATTGACGCCTCCACGGCCAAGGTCGCTAAGAACTCGGACGGCACGTACACGCTCACCCTGCCGACGAACAGTGCAGGACAGTGGATGGGCGATCGCACCAACGCCAAAGGCGTCAAGCGCGTCCTCGTCGGCAATGTCTCCGCTCAGCAACTGTCGTCAAAGTGGAGTAATTTCCGCTACCCGTCTTCAGGAGTCAAGGCCACACTGGCCTGGAACGCCAAGAGTGCGAACTGGAGCAGCGCGCCCGTGCTGATCGCCAAGCCGGTTGTCACGAAGTCCGGAGTGACCTTCAAGATCACGACGAAGAGGTCTCTTCCTTCATCTCTCAAGAATGCCTCGCTGAACATTCAGCGAGCGGCAGGTCTCACCGGCCGCGATTATGACCCCTCAAGCGACACTGTTCTCACCGAGGATCTGCATTGGTTTGCCGGCTACAACGGTTCCGGGGTCTACGTCAAGATGTACAACTCCACGAACAACAACACCTGCTACAGCCACACCTTCGACAACTGGCCGCAGACCGCGACACTCCCCAGCGGACGCTGCGATGACGTGGCCTACACCTCAAACTCCAGCGGGAATAGCACCGCGTCCTGGAAGGAAGAGGAGAACTCAGACGGCATGACCAATGGCAACACAGAATCCAATGTATGGCTCTACCTCACCCCCGACGGGCAATCTGAGTTCCAATTCGCTCAAACCATGCTGACCGTGAGCGGCTGGTAATAGCACCGGATTCGCACAGCCATGGGTCACCTCCGCTCGACTGATGTAGCCGGGGGACTTTCCTTCTAACGAAGCATGTCCAGCGGTGTGACCACCGAGCAGAGAACGGCCCGCATCCCCTTCACGGGGGATGCGGGCCGCTTTCATGTGTGAAGAGAAACGACGAAGGCCCCGGGATCGCCGGGGCCCTGTCTTGTGCGCGAGGGGGGAGTTGAACCCCCACACCCTTTCGAGTACACGGACCTGAACCGTGCGCGTCTGCCTATTCCGCCACTCGCGCTTCAC
>JBJSWO010000158.1:0-10385 GCA_046085905.1 Actinomycetes bacterium
TGGCCGCGTGCCGCGAGCACCTGCCGAATCACCATCTCGGGTCATTCGACGACCCCCGCGTCACGCTCATTCACGGTGATGCGGTCGCGTATCTCGCATCACTTCCGGACAACAGCGTTGACGTCATCGTCTCCGATATGACCGACCCGGTCGAGAATGGCCCGTCGACGTTCTGCTTCACCGTCGAGTACTTCACTCAGCTCAAGCGCATCCTGCGCCCGCATGGAGTCCTCGCCGTGCAGGCCGGGCCTGCCTCGCCCGTCGAGATCGCCCTTCACGCGAAAGTGATCCGCACGATCCGCCAGGTATTCCCGTCCGTCATTCCCTACGCCGTGGATGCCCCCTGCTACGGCCGCGATCTCGGATTCATCATCGCGTCGTCACAAGACCTGGATTCACGCCTCACGGTGGAGGCGATCCGCGCGCAGGATGCGAACCTGCTCGGTCAGCACCGCTGGATCACCCCTGAACTGCTGGTGGGCAAGCTGAGCATCCCGCCCTACCTGGTCTCGGCGATCGAGGCCCGCTCCGACGTGTATGCCGACTCCGCCCCTCCGTCGACCGCGGGTGCCGCGGGCTGGGAATCCTGATACACCGCAAGGCTTTCTCTCGCTGCGCTCGCTGACGGTCCACCTCCGCTGACGGTGGCGCGACACGCCTTACTGCGGACTATTCGCAGGTGGAGAATCCGGATTTCACGTCTCCACGGACACCCTGATACGTTTTCGCCAACATCCAGAGCGACTGAGAGATCTGGCTCATTGAAGTCGCAGCAACCCTCCGGGGTGCTAATGCCAGAGACGATGTGGAAGGAAGAAATTTTCTGAGTGCTGCCCACCTAGGTCAACACATCCACGACTTATCCCTGTTCCGCACCACCCATAAAGGAGAAACACCATGACCATCCGACTTGGCGACGAGGCCCCCAACTTCACCGCAGAGACCACCGACGGCACCATCACCTTCCATGACTGGAAGAACGGCGCCTGGGCAGTCTTCTTCAGCCACCCCGCTGACTTCACCCCCGTCTGCACCACCGAGCTCGGCGCCACCGCCGGCCTGAAGGCAGAGTTCGATAAGCGCAACGTCAAGGCCATCGCGGTCTCGGTCGACTCGGTAGAGGACCACAAGGCATGGGCGGGCGACATCGGAGAGGTCACGGGCAACGCCCTGAACTTCCCGATCATCGCTGACCCCGATCGCTCGGTGTCGAACGCCTACGACATGCTGCACCCGAACGCAGGCGACACCTCCACCGTTCGCTCGGTCTTCATCATCGACCCGGCAAACAAGGTTCGTCTCACCCTGACCTACCCGAAGTCGGTCGGCCGCAACTTCGACGAGATCCTGCGCGTCATCGACGCCCTGCAGCTCACCGACAAGTCGACCGTCGCGACCCCGGCCAACTGGAAGGTCGGCGAGAAGATCATCGTCGCCCCGACCGTCTCCACTGCTGACGCCATCGAGAAGTTCGGTGCTGTCGAGGAGCTCAAGCCGTACCTGCGCTACATCCCCGCCGACGCGGTGAAGTAGTCACGAACAATCGCGAGGGGCTCGGGAGCAATTGCTCCCGGGCCCCTCGTCTGTCACGGCGACCTTGGCCTACCAGCGCGGCAAGGCCTTGCCAGGGTTGAGGATGTTCTCCGGGTCCCACGCTGCCTTGATGCGCGAGTGCAGGTCGATCGCCACGGAATCGAGCTCCTGCGCCAGGAAACTGCGCTTGAGGGTGCCCACACCGTGCTCCCCGGTGATGGTGCCTCCACAGGCGAGGGCAACATCGAGGATCTCATCGAAGGCGGTCATTGCCCGCAGCGCAGCAGCCTCGTCGCCTCGCGGAATCACGATCGTCGGATGCAGATTCCCGTCGCCCGCGTGACCGAAGGTCGCGATCATGACGTCGTTCTTCACGGCGAGCTCGGCGATCATCGTCATTGCGCGAGCGAGCTGCGAGCGCGGAACGGCGACATCGTCGAGCAGCCAGTCGCCCATCGTCTCGAGTGCCGGGATAGCCATGCGGCGGGCGCCCAGGAGCATCTCGGCCTGCTCGGGATCCTCGGATCGGTAGACCTCGATTGCCCCTGCTCGCTCGCAGATCTCGAGCAGGAGATCGGCCTCAGCGACACCCGCCTCGCCTGGCGCGTCACTCTGCGCAATCAGGAGCGCCTCAGCAGAAGTGTCGAGCCCCATCGGGCGCCAGGTCTCGACAGCCTGAATTGTGGTGCGATCCATCAACTCGAGCATGCTCGGTGTCAGCTTGGTCATGATCGCCTCGACCGCGCTGCCGGCAGACGCGATGTCGGGGAACACTGCGACCGCAGTGGTCGCGGGCGGCGGTAATGGCCGAAGCTTGAGCCGCGCCATTGTCACTATTCCGAGGGTGCCCTCGCTGCCGACCATGAGCCCTGCGAGGTCATAGCCCGCCACGCCCTTGACGGTCTTGCGTCCGAGACGCGTGATGCGACCGTCGGCAAGAACGACCTCGAGACCGAGCACGGCATCGCGCGTGACTCCGTACTTCACGCAGCACAGGCCTCCGGCATTCGTATTGACATTACCGCCGATGGAGCAGAAGTCCTTGCTTGCCGGATCGGGGGCGTACCAGAGTCCGTGGCCTGCGACGTGCTCGCGCAGATCGGTGTTGAAGATGCCAGGCTGCGTCTCGACATAGCCATTGGAGACATCGACATCGAGTACCGAATTCATCTTCTCGACGCAGACGATCAGGGAACCATCGATCGCATTCGAGCCGCCCGAGAGCCCCGACCCCGCTCCGCGAGGCACCACGGGAACGCGGTGCTTATGCGCGGCCTTCATCACCTCGGAGACCTGCTCGGTCGTGCGCGGGAAGACCACGGCAAACGGCTCGCCGACCTCGGAGCCGGTCGAGCGATCCTGCTTATAGGTAGGGAGACGATCGGGGTCAGTCACCACATCGTTCTCAGCGAGCACGGCAGCGCAGGCGGCCAGGACGGCATCCTCGTCAGTCACGTCGCAAAGGCTAGCCTGGGCCGATGACTCCAGGTGATCGGCCGTCCCGCAGTGCCTTCGTGCTCCTCGCCATGGTGACGGGTGCCATCGTCGCCAACATCAACCTGAGCATCGCGAACGTTGCGCTGCCCACGATCGGGCACGACTTGAGCGCCTCGCAGGATCAGCTCACCGGTATCGCGAACGCATTCGCACTCGGCCTTGCCTCGACAGTCCTGTATCTGGGCACCATCGGCGATCGTTACGGACGCAAGCTGCTCTTCACTCTCGGCGGCATCCTGACCATTCCGACATCCCTGCTCGCGGCCTGGGCTCCCAACGCCGAGATGCTCACTATCGCGCGTTTCCTCGGTGGCATCGCTGCCGCGCTCCTCTTCCCGACCACGCTCTCGCTGATCAACGCCCTATACAGGAACAAGGCCAAGGTGGGCGCGATTGCCCTCTGGTCGGGCATTGGTGGGGGTGGTGCTGCTCTCGGACCGCTTCTGGGTGGCTGGCTGCTTGAGAGCTACTGGTGGGGCTCCGTATTCCTCATCACCCTGCCGCTCGACATCATCGCCCTGATCATCGGCCTGATCGTGCTGCCGTGGCATGCGAGCGAGGAGAAGTTCCGCGTCGATCACCTCGGTGGAATCCTCTCCGTGCTCGGCGTCGGCGGGCTCGTGCTCAGCATCGAGATCGCCGACAGGGGCTTCACTGCCGGATGGTTCGCGCTCTTCTTCAGCGCCCTGATCGCGCTCGCGCTCTTCTTCTGGCGTCAGACCAAGGCCCCGCGCCCGCTCGTCTCACTCCCCCTCGCCAAGGCGCGAACCTTCTGGGTGGCCTTCGTTGCCGGCGCGATCACCTTCGGCTCGCTCATTGGCGCGATGTTCATCGGCCAGCAGTTCACCCAGAACGTGCTCGGCTACACCACGTTCCAGGCTGCCGAGGTCGTGCTTCCTGCCGCGATCTTCACTGCACTGGGCGGTGCTCTAGGCGGAAGGCTCATCAGCGGCAAGGGCTCGCAGTTCACGTTCATGCTCGGTCTCGGATCCGTTGCCCTGGCCTTCACGTTGATGCTCATCACCTGGACAGACCAGGCACATCTCGGCTGGATCCTCGCCGCCTACACCTTCATGGGCCTGGGCGTCGGCCTCGCTTCGACTTCCGCGTCGCGCGCATTGATGTCATCGGTGCCTCCGAGCCGCGGCGGCATGGGCTCGTCGTTCCTTGACCTGACGCGCGACTTCGGTGGCGCGATCCTGCAGGCGCTCATGGGTGGCCTGCTCGCTGCTGCCTACGCCAGCCACATGCTGGCCTCGATCTCGTCCGCGCCTTCTGACGAAGCATCGACAATCACCGATCAGATCTCTGATCAACTCACCGGGTCGTTCACCAGCGCCGCCGATGTCGCGCAGCAGTACCCGCAGTACTCCACCGACATTCTCGCGGCGGCATCCCAGGCCTTCACTGATGGCAAGAGTGCCGCCATCGCCGTGGCCCTTGCCATGACTCTCATCGGCCTCGTACTCGTGCTGCTCCGCTTCCCCGGGAAGGCGAAGGAGGAGACGTTCTACGAGCAGATCGCCGCGATGGAACCCGCGACGGGACAGCCCCACGCCTCGACTTCTGCCTGACGCGATCCGGCGCTCATACGAGCGCCATGCACCATGCGCGGAGTCACTACCGCCGTTCGGCCGCTACGCCTCCGGCGAGAACTCGTACGGCGCATCCATCGTGACGAAGTCACCGGACGACTCACCGGAGCGAATCGGACCTCCGTCGATCTCGAGTCGCCTCACCGGTGCACCGTTGTCGAGCATCAGGTTGTCGAGATCGATCCAGAACACGTTCGGAGTATCGGTGAGCTCGATGAAGAAGCGCCTGCGGCCTTGATCACTGACGGCCCTGAACAGGGTCGGCGAGATGTTGGGGTGCTCGGGATCCGTCTCGCGCAGGAACGGCACCGAGACGTTCCTGATGATCGAGAGGACAGTGGCGACACTCATGACCTCGTCGTCGGCGGCCTGGGCCTGCGAGAGATACCAGCTCGCGCGCACGAATCGGTCAGCCGCACTGTCCGTGCCGGGCAGCATCACGCCGTTCAGTGACGTCCAGTAGTTAGTCAGGGCCAACTGCTCGTCGTAGGTGGGCTCATTGGTCATCACCTGGAACTCGCGACCGTGATGAATCACCAGAGCGCCGTCGAGATACTCGAAGATCGCGGAATCGCCTGAGGTATCCGAGACGGAGAAGTGCGCCGTGGGCGGGGCATCGCCGGGCACCTTGATCCCGACCACCTGGAAGGGATTCGTCTCGAGGGCCGACACGGCCTCCGCCACGGTGGCGAAGGAGTCGAGAACCCACTGCACCCAGGCGGCCACGCTCATGCCAGGCCTAGAGATATCCCGCGCTCCGTACTCGCTCGAGGGCAGGTACAGGAGATTGGCAGTAAGTCCGGCGGTATTGATGCCGTCGAAGGAGAGACGGTCGTAGGCCGTGATGACGAGGGATCCGAGTCGCGACGTCCAGGTGAACGGGTTCTCTCTCGATCCGCCGTCCCGGTGAATTCCGCCGGGCAGGGCCCAGGCAGCGATATTGAGGGGCACGAACCAGTCCAGGGTGCGTCCGGTCACGACGCTGCCGGCCGGCCCCAAGTACGTCACTCGACTGCACATGGCCCCCAAGGTATCTCGCGGAGGGCAGACCAGCGAGTCCCGATATGGTTCAGGTGGATGCCCGGCATCCCGCGAAACGCAGCACGCGGCGACTCGTGGGGCGGGCATCGAAGGCTCCGTAGCTCAGGGGATAGAGCAGAGGTTTCCTAAACCTTGTGTCGCAGGTTCGAATCCTGCCGGGGCCACGAGGGAATCCGCGTCTTGAACGCGGGCTCCCTTCGCGATGTGGCAGAAATGTGGCAGGGGGATGGACGACTCTACGCAAAGCGCCTGCCCTCCCGATCCATCGACTTGCGCAGCCGCTTGGAAGCCTCATCAACCAGACGGGCATACCTCTTCAATGTGATGCTCGGATCTTTGTGGCCCAACATCTTCGAGACGTCGATAACGCTGGCCCCTCGCGAGATGAGCCAAGATGCAGCCGTTCCACGTAGATCGTGGATTCGAACGTACTTCTTGATTCCTACTCTTTGAAGAACCGGCTTCCACACCCGCCTAGAGAAATTCGAGTGCCGAATCACGGAACCATCTGGGGTCGTGAAGATGTAGCCCTCTTCACCGGCCCTGAGTTTCCGCTGACGCAGCCTCTCTCTGAGGTACTCAGGTAGGGGGACTTCGCGGCTTATCCCGTTCTTTGGTGGCTGCTCAATGATCTGACCGCGCACATCGCTCAACGTGCGGCGAACATGAATGATGTTCGCCTTCAGATCGACGTCTCCGCCCTTGAGGCCGCATGCTTCGCCAAACCGGAGTCCAAGAGTCCCAAGCAGAATGATGAGGTCGCGATAGTGGCCTGCTTCCTCGGCTACGGCCTCCAACTCGTCTTCGTCAAGATAGTTCCGATCAGTTCCGTCAGGAACAGTGGGCAGGAAACTCTTGGTTGTGCCAGTCGATGGGCGAGCCGGATTCTTGACGATCAATCCATCCTCGATGGCGAAATCCAAGATCATGCACAAGACGAAGTAGGCCTCACGGGCCTTCGTCGCTCCCAAGGTCTTGCCCGTAGTCGAACTGCAGTTCGCGGCCCATACCTTGACCTCGGCCATCGTGATGCTTCGGAGTTGTGAGTCGCCCCATCGAGGCTCCACGACATTGCGCCACGTGCTTTCATAACCCTGAACGGTCTTGGGCTTCCTATTTGTCTTTGTAGCGATCCAGCGTGGATACAGTTCCCGAACGGTGACCCGACTCTTGCTCGGATCGTGTACCTCGAAACGCCGCGCCATGCTCTTTTGCGTGCGTTCGTACTCCTCAGCGTCAGCCTTCCTAGCAAAGGTTCTTGAGCACCGCTTGCCAGATGCGTTTACCCAACGTACTTGCCAACTCTTTCCTCTTCGACTCACACTCAACTATTGATTCCTCGACTTCCTTGATGAGTTTCGTGTAGGCCTCGAACGCTCAGGCGGTGGAATGAGGCCTTGGTCACGTGAAAGATTGATGCGTGCATGAATAGTCGACACCTTCTCGTCGAGTGCATCGGCAATGAGTTCGGCAGGTCTTGACGAACCAAGATCTGTAAGGAAGCGCCACATCCGCGCGGTCTTCGGAAGTACTCCCCTGTCACCGTCGCGATCCCAGTGTTGAAAGTAGAGATGGGCGGACGCCACCCGGGAGAGGCGATCTTGGCCAAGCCCTCGGTCTGCCGCCTTCAGTCTCAATTCCGACGGTGCCAACATCATTGCTGATCGCAGTGGCAGCCACAGGTCCCGAAGGAGTGCGGCAATCGCCGTTTCCTTTGTGGGCACCGCGAACTGCATGGTTCCAACCAGCACCACGTCACCATCAGGCTGCGACATAGAAACGGTCACGTCCGCGAATCGCGCCTGCTGGAAGGTGCCCACAAGTTCAACGACCGCTACCAGCCCCCCGTCCTTGATCACGAAGTCGACCGAAGTCGGGGGCCCGGACGGCTGACGTGCCGGGGTGGAGGACAGACGGGGCTGGGTAAAAAGTTCCATGTTCGTAACTTTACTGGGTAATTTGACATATAGCAAGTTAGGACCTAGATTTGTGAACCACCAAAGGATCTTCATGAAGGGAAGAAGAGATGACTCCTCCAGCGGGAATGGCCATCGATAGCCCATGGCTCACGCTCAAAGAGGCCGCCGCCTACCTCAGCAAGCCGGCCTCGTGGATGTACGACAACGTCCAACGACTGGATATCCCACGCAGAAAGGTCGGACGCGAATACAGGTTCCGGATCGATCTCCTCGATGAATGGCTGGATCAGCAGACATCAGGGTGAGGTGTCGTGTGACCACGCCTTGGGGTACCGCTGGCGTCCGTACCCCTCTAGCCCACTCGACGCCCCACAAACTGCTTCTGCGCCCCATGCCCCCGAGCGACCAGACGGTCCATGAAAGCCTGCTCGGTCTTTCGAAGACGATCGATATAGGCCTTGTTGCGCTTCACTTCGAGGGTAACCAGCGGCTCCCCCGGTCGGAATGCAGCGAAGATTAGGGTCTTGTGGCCACTGACCATGAGCATGTGCTGCAACTGTGCTGCGTAGTAGTGCGGCACCTCTCTGTTGGCCTTGGTCCTTGCATAGGCCTTCTCGCCGCACTTGATCTCAAAGATTTGACTGTTGTCTGCGGCAAGGCCATCCAAACTGGCAGCAATGAATGGGACCTCTCCATCTTGGATGACGGCCGGGCTCAACTTCACGCCGTATGCCTTCGATAGGGCGCTTCGAGCGCTCGGTTCCAGTCGCTGTCCCTCCCTCGTCGCATCGTTGCCAGCAAAGGGCGTCTCCAGTCCCAACTTCTCTCTCATGAGATGGTCCGCCGACTCCCAAGGGTTCTCACCCATGATCGTCGGTGCATCAGACGCCCCTATGACTTTCCGTCTCCAAGCGAGCCACTCCGATGAGCCCTGCGTGAGACTCTCAACCAAGTAGAACGCCACGTTCCCCACCCCCCAATAGTGCTAATCGATTACTGCTTCGTAGAACGCTGTCGCTTCGGGATCGACCTTCACGTCACCGGGACGGATCTCCCTCGCAAGAGAAATATCCTCAAGTTTCCGGCATCGAGATAGGGCAACGTAGGTCTGCCCCGACTCAAAGGCACCACTGCCGAGATCCAGATGCACCTTGGGAAGGGTGAGTCCCTGACTCTTGTGGATGGTCATCGCCCACGAGAGGTTCACAGGCAATTGGCGGAAGTAGCCGACCACTGTGCGCTCGATTTCGCCAGTCTTCGGGTTCAGCACATAGTCAAACTGGTCCCACTGATGCGGCTGAACCTCAAGGACCTTGGAGCCACCAGAGAGGGTCACCTTGATCCCGTTGGCGCCCAGTTCACGAACGGTGGCGATAGACCCGTTCACCCAATCCTTCGTGTTGTTGGCCATCACCACTTGAGCCCCCACCTTGAGCCGGATCGTCGAAGGCACTGGCAACTGACCGTCTTTGAAGGTCCCCGACGTCACTGCCTCGTACTCACGCACCGCGCCCGGGAGACTCGCCAATCGAGCGGCATTGACCCGTTCAACATCAGCGTTGCGCGGACACAGCCACACCGTCCCCTCAGGTGGTTCGCCCGCTCGAAGAGCGGCGGCATTCAGTCGCGCGACTGCCTGCTCCAAATCCTGTCCACGCCTGATTTGACCAAGTAGATCGACGAACTCCTGATCCACTTGACGGAAGGCCTTCGTGAGTTCGAACGCCTCAAACGGTGATGACGAGATGCAGTTTGCCGCGAAGAACTTCGGCGAAGAGTACTCCGCCTCAAATAGGTGACGGGTAGATGAGGTCACCACGGGAGGCAATTGGAAGAGGTCTCCGACCATGACCACGGATACACCCCCGAAGGGGGCTGAGTCACCCCGATTGAGCCGGAGGAACTGATCGACGGCATCCAAGAGATTGGCATTGACCATCGAGATCTCATCGATGACGAGGACTTTGGTCTTCTTGAGGATTGCTTGGGATTTCTCGACTACTCGAATGTCCTTGTCAACGATCCACGCGGGTGGAAACCGACATAGCGAGTGGACGGTCTTCCCCCGAATGGTGAGGGCGGCGATTCCCGTTGGGGCGCACAGGATGCTGTGGCCGGCGAACTGCTCATCAAGCCACCGGATAAACGTGCTTTTACCCGTTCCGGCACCACCCGTGACGAAGGTCAGGGGAAAGCCGTCTTGAACCAGTCGCTGAACTGCTCGATACTCGGGCAAGACCTCGATTCGCTCGGCCGGCTTCGACGGGGGAGATGGTTTCGCCACGGTGGTCTTCTGGGCAACGACGCTTCGCACCTCTCCAAAGGTGCTTGCCTTGCTGCGCCGCTTCATCCCCCATGGCACCTCCCAAACGTACCGTCACAAGCGCCCGCTGATGCCAGCAATTGAGCGAAATGGGAACCGCGACACCGCCCATTCTGAATGGATGGAGAGCCCTTCTGGGCGTGCAGTGCACGGAGAAGATACCTATAGTGAGGGGTGTTGGAGTGCGCAAATTCATGGGGGAAATCATGCGGAGAGCCGCCGTTGCAGCCTTTGCTTTAGTTATCGCGTCAACCCTCTCCATCTCGCCTGCAAGTGCTGGCGTGAATGATGTTCGGCCGGTGGCAAAGAAGTTCTCGGCTGCTGGATACCAATGCACCGTGAAACCAGCGGTTGCTAACTACCGTGAGGCCAACTGCTACAAGGGTGACATCTACGTTCACATGGTTGCTTTTTCAAGCACAAACGCTCTGAATCAATGGTTCAAGACGTGGTGTGAACTTCTACTTCAAATTATAC
>JBJSWO010000159.1:0-8316 GCA_046085905.1 Actinomycetes bacterium
ACTACGAGGTCTTCCGCACGCGCGCCACCGTGCCCCTTCGCCGGCGACTCGCTGTCGCCCTGCCTGCCTGGCGACGAGCGCGCAGGGCCAGGCGCGAGTTCGGCCCGGGGCACGTGCAGGGCATCAGCCCCGGCGATACCACCGAGGCGGCCCTGACGTAGGCGTGCGCTGCACTCCCCTGCGCCCCCAGAAGATCCAGAGCGAGAGCGACATCAGCACGATCGCGAAGCCGAACAGGAGATCCTCGACCGGCGCGAACGCGAGCCGGCCGTCGCCGATGAACGGCGGAGGGCCCTGGGCCGGCGAGCTGCTGCCGATGATCGCGGCGTCGTCGTACTTCACGATTCCGAAGCCGGTGAACATGCCATTGGTGATGAGCTGGAAGAACACGATGATCGCGTAGGAGACCCAGAAGACCTTGCGCGTGACGAGCCTGGTGCGCAGGATCCACAGATCGAGGATGAGCATGACGATGACGGCGACGATGCCGAGCGCGGTGTAGGTCACGGCTGCTCCTCGTCGCCGGCCTGCCAGCCCTTGACCGAGCGCACGGCTTCCAGGGTCAGGATCGAGGCGAGCGGGATCACGATGAAGAACAGCACCTCGTCGAGCGGAACGGCAGGCGGGATGAAGATGCCCAGAATCCGGTTCTCGTCGAAGGACCAGTGATCGGCGGCAACCGCGTAGGCGTCCCAGAGGAAGAACACCACGACAACGGGGGCAATCGACAGGAGCAGTCGCTTCCAGCGACGCAGCACGCGAGTGCGCAGCATGATCTCCAGCCAGCCGGAGCCGATGAGCACGAAGCCCAGGACGGCGACATACGACAGGCGACTCACGCCTCCAAGTATGGTCGTAGTCCGGCTGAGCGACGACGGGAGAGACGATGCGACTCGTAGGGCTGCTCGGTGCCGAGTGCACCGGCAAGAGCTCGGTCGCCGCCGCCGTGGCCCTCGAGCTGGGGGCCATTCACGTGCCCGAGGCACTGCGCGGCTTCGTCGAGACTCGTGGTCGCGTTCCCGAGGCGGCCGACCAGGCCGGGATCCTGAGCGAGCAGCGCGCCGGTGTCCTGATGGCCGGGCTCGATCACCCGAGCTCGCTCATCGTCTGCGATCCGCTCCCCCTGATGACGGCGATCTACTCGATGGCGTATTTCGATGACTCGAGCCTGCTCGCCGATTCACTCGAGGATGCGCGCGCGTACGACCTCATCTGGTGGTGCCGGCCTGACCTGCCCTGGGCTCCCGACGGCGACCAGCGCGATGGCGAGCAGCGCCGCAGCCAGGTCGATGCGCTCATCGAGCAGGTCGTGCTCGAATCGGGGCTTCCGGTCATCGAACTGCGCGGCAGCATCGAGAGCCGCTTACGTGAGGCGATCAACAGCCTGCAGGGGCGTGTGACTCCCGAGTAGGCGTGTCCCCCACACCTAGACTCCTTTGGGTGGAGACCCCTGCGCGCGGAAGCCTTGTCGGCACCGTTGTCGATGGTCGCTACGAGGTTCGCGCTCTGCTCGCGCGCGGCGGAATGGCCACGGTCTACGAGGCTGTCGATCTGCGCCTCGATCGCGTGGTGGCCCTCAAGGTCATGCATGCCCACCTGGCCGACGACCCCGACTTCGTCAGCAGATTCGAGCGCGAGGCCAAGTCCGCCGCCCGCCTGACCCACCCGCACGTGGTCGGCGTGTACGACCAGGGCAGGGCCGACGGCCACGTGTACCTCGCGATGGAGTACGTGCCCGGTCGCACGCTCCGCGATGTCATGAAGCAATTCGGCCCACTGACTCCCGAGCAGGCACTCGTGCTGCTCGATCCGATCCTCGAGGCCCTCGAGGCAGCGCACGGTGCCGGTTTCGTCCATCGTGATATCAAGCCCGAGAACGTGCTGATCTCCGATGACGGCCGCGTGAAGGTCGCCGACTTCGGCCTCGCACGCGCGGTCGAGACCAGCAATGCCAGTGCCACGCAGGGCATGATCATCGGCACTGTCGCCTACCTCTCCCCCGAGCAGGTCGAGCGCGGCGATGCCGACGGCCGCTCAGATGTCTACGCCGCGGGCATCCTGCTGTTCGAGATGATCACCGGCCAGGCGCCACATGCCGGCGATAGTCCGCTCTCGGTCGCCTACAAGCACGTGAACTCCGATGTTCCCGCGCCATCGACAGTCAATGCCTCCGTTCCCGCCGATGTCGATGCACTCGTCATCACCGCCACCCGTCGCGACCCCGAGCAGCGCTACCAGGACGCTGCCGACTTCCTCGCTGACGTGCGCCGCGTGCGCACGGTGCTGCCGCGCCCTCGGCCCTTCACCGATTCACGCGACACCCTCGTCGTCGATGCCTCCATGACCCAGCGCATTGCCGCGGGTGCCCGCCCGCCGCAGCAGCCGGCGCCTGGCCAGCAGCGGCGCTCGCGCAAGGGCCGGTGGATCGCGCTGATCATTGCCATCGCTGTCGTGCTCGCAGCAGTCGGAGGCTGGCTCGTCGCCGGCAGCATCCTGGCCCCCAAGGTGCCGGTCCCCTCGATCGTCGGCCAGACCCAGGTCGATGCCACGGCCACTCTGCAGGCGGCGGGCCTGACCCTCGTCGTCAGCGAGAAGCAGTTCAGCGAGACTGCGCCCCTCGACACCGTCATCACCTCCGATCCCGAGCCCGGCGGCCAGGTTGCCGAGGGCGGCACGGTCGACGCAGTGATCTCCAAGGGGCCCGAGCGCTACCTGGTGCCCGATGTCACCGGCATGACACCCGATGCCGCAGCCGCGGCCATCACCGCGGCCAATCTCGTGGCGGGGGCTCAGACGGAGGCCTTCGATGACACCGTCGCCGCCGGCTCGGTGTCCGGCACGGAACCGGAGATCGGCGCGTCGCTCAAGCCCGGCACGTCGGTGAGCATCCTGATCTCCAAGGGTCCCAAGCCCGTTCCCGTGCCCGATGTCGACGCGAAGAAGTCAGCGGCGGCGCAGTCAGCCCTCACCGACGTCGGCCTGCTTCCGGTGGTCACCGAGAAGTACTCGGAGAAGGTGCCGGAGGGCCAGGTCATCAAGGTGACCCCGAAGCCCGGCACTGTCGTGAACTCGGGCACCGAGGTCGAGCTCGTGGTCTCCAAGGGTCCGCCGCCTGTCGAGGTGCCCCGACTGATCGACATGCGCAAGTCGCAGGCGATCGCGATTCTCAAGAAGCTCGGTCTCGTGCCGAAGGTGATCGCGGCAGGGTTCACGCCGCTCAATCGCGTCTTCAGCCAGGATCCGCCTGCCGGGACCGAGATCCCCAAGGGCAGTGTCGTCACCATACGAATCGTCTGAGGGGCTCAGTCGAGCGAGTAGCCCTCGTGCCGCAGTAGCGCCCGCTTGAGATCGAGTCCGTAGGCGTAGCCGCCGATGCCGGAGCTCGCGACGATGCGATGGCACGGGACGATCAGCATCACGGTGTTCAGCCGGCAGGCCGTGCCGGCCGCGCGAGCAGCGCCGGGATAGCCGGCATGGGAGGCGAGATCACCGTAGGTGAGCACCTCGCCGGCGGGGATGGCACGCATCGCCTGCCACGCGCGCATCCGGAACTCAGGACCGCTCTGCACGACCGGGATCTCGTCGAGGGCCGCGATGTCGCCATCGCCGTATCGCCTCATGAGCTGCGCGAGCCACGGGATGCGACTTCCGCCGGCTCGCTCGTCGGTCATGCGTGCGGAGATGACCGAGTCATTCTCGACGGCGACCTCGATGACGCCACCGGGAATGCGATACCGAGCGGCGTCAGCCATGACTACTTGTCGAGCAGCATGTCCGCGACGAGGAAGGAGAGCTCGAGGCTCTGCTCCCTGTTCAGTCGCGGATCGCAGGCGGTCTCGTATCGATCGCCGAGATCGCTCTCGAGCACACCACCGGTGCCGCCCACGCACTCGGTGACATCGTCACCGGTGAGCTCGATGTGCATGCCACCGGGAACGGTGCCGAGGGCGTGATGCACCTCGAAGAAGCCCTTGACCTCGTCGACGACATCATCGAACACGCGGGTCTTGTGACCCGTGGTGGCCTCGCGGGTGTTGCCGTGCATGGGATCGCAGACCCACACCACCGGGATGCCGGAGTCGCGCACGGCCTTGACGATCGGGGGCAAGGCCTCGCGGATCGTGCCGGCGCCCATGCGGGTAATCAGGGTGAGACGGCCGGGCACGCGCCCCGGGTTGAGGAGCTCGCACATCTGCACGATGTCGGCCGGGTCGGCGGTCGGGCCGACCTTCACGCCGATCGGGTTGTGAATCACCGAGGCGAAGTGCACGTGGGCACCGTCGACCTGGCGGGTGCGCTCGCCGATCCAGAGGAAGTGCCCCGAGACGTCGTAGGCATTGCCGGTGCGCGAGTCGATGCGGGTGAGCGCACGCTCGTAGTCGATGGAGAGAGCCTCGTGGGCCGCGTAGAAGTCGACGCGCTGGAATTCCTCCGGGTCAGCGCCGCAGGCGGTCATGAATGCGAGTGCGCGATCGATGTCGCCGGCCATGGCCTCGTAGCGCTGGCCCGCGGCAGAGTCGCGCACGAAGTCCTGGTTCCAGGAGTGCACCTGGCGCAGATCGGCGTAGCCGCCCTGAGTGAAGGCCCGCACGAGGTTGAGCGCGGCGCTCGAGGCGTTGTAGGCACGCACGAGACGCTGCGCATCGGGACGACGCGAGGCGGGCTCGAACTCGATCGCGTTGACGGCGTCGCCGAAGTAGGAGTTGAGCTCGACACCCTCGCGGGTCTCGTGCGACTTGCTGCGCGGCTTGAAGTACTGGCCCGCAAGACGGCCGACCTTGATGACGGGCAGAGAGGCGGCGTACTGGAGCACGACCGACATCTGGAGAACGGTCTTCAGCCGCGCGCGGATGCTCTCGGCGTTATTGGCCTCGAAGGTCTCGGCGCAGTCGCCGCCCATGAGGACGAAGGCCTCGCCGCGCGAGGCGGCGGCCAGCTGGTGCAGGAGCTTGTCGCACTCACCCGCGAACACCAGCGGCGGCAGCACGCTCAGCTCGTCGACGGCGGCCTGCAGCTCGGCTGCATCGGGCCACGGCGGCTGCTGCGCAGCGACCAGATCGGGCCACACGAGGCCATTGCGGGAAGTCGTCGACATGCCGTAAATCCTAGAGGGGCCGTCCGAGTGCTCGGACGACCCCTCTAGATGACTCATGCCGGCTTAGCCGAAGAACGACTTCGCCTCGTTGTAGCGCTCGATCGGCACGGTCTTGAGCTTCTCGGTCGCGGCCTGCAGCGGCACGCGCACGATGTCGGTGCCCTGCAGCGCGACCATGGTGCCCCAAGCCTCGTCCTTGACCGCGGTGATGGCGTTCAGGCCGAAACGAGTCGCGAGCACGCGGTCGAACGAGGTGGGGGTGCCACCGCGCTGGATGTGTCCGAGAACCGTGGTGCGGGCCTCGTGGCCGGTGCGCTCCTCGACCTGCTGGGCAAGCCACTCGCCGATACCCGAGAGCTTGACGTGGCCGAAGGAGTCGAGGGTGGCGTCCTTGGTGATCAGCTGGCCGCCCTTGGGCAGTGCGCCCTCGGCCACGACGATGATCGGTGCGTAGGAGGCCTTGAAGCGAGACTCGACCCAGCCGACGACCTCGTCGAGATCGAACTCGACCTCCGGAATGAGGATGGCATTGGCGCCACCGGCCATGCCCGAGTGCAGGGCGATCCAGCCGGCGTGACGGCCCATGACCTCGCAGATCAGGATGCGGTGGTGCGACTCGGCCGTGGTGTGCAGTCGGTCGATGGCCTCGGTCGCGATCTGCACAGCGGTGTCGAAGCCGAAGGTGTAGTCAGTCGCGCTGAGATCGTTGTCGATGGTCTTCGGGACGCCGATGACGTGGAAGCCATGCTCGGTGAGCGTGGTGGCAACGCCGAGGGTGTCCTCGCCGCCGATCGCGACCAGGGCGTCGATGCCGAGCTTGCGCAGGTTCTCCTCGGTGCGCTCAATGCCGCCGTCGATCTTGACGAGGTTGGTGCGCGAGGAACCGAGGATGGTTCCGCCGCGGGGCAGGATGCCGCGCACCTGCTCGATGCCGAGCTCCATGGTCAGGCCTTCGAGCGGGCCCTTCCAGCCATCGCGGAAGCCGACGAACTCGTAGCCGTACTCCTGGACGCCACGACGGACGACGCCGCGGATCACTGCATTAAGGCCGGGGCAGTCTCCGCCACCGGTCAGGACACCAACGCGCATGTTTCGCTCTCCTCGATTGATCGCCTCGTGGGCATGTAATCGCTGTCATGGAGAAATCTAGCGGATCCGAGGGCGGGCCGTACCCCGTACCTGCCTAGAGTCGGCCCATGACGATCCTGGCCATCGACGCCGGCACGACCGGCGTCACCGCCCTGCTCGTCTCCCCCGCCGGCGAGGTGCTCGCGACCGGCTACGCCGAGTTCCCCCAGCACTTCCCGGCTGACGGCTTCGTCGAGCATGAGCTCGGCGAGATCTGGGCCGCCACCCTGGCCGCCACTCGTCATGCCCTGACCTGGGGCGATGTCACCATCACCGCCATCGGCATCACCAACCAGCGCGAGACCATCTGCTTCTGGGATCGCGAGACCCTCGGCGGGGCTCGCCGCGCGATCGTGTGGCAGGACCGCCGGTCGGCAGCGCTGTGCTCCGCCCTGCGAGATCGCGGCCACGAGCCCTTCGTCACCGAGGCCACCGGCCTGCGCCTTGACCCGTACTTCTCGGCCACCAAGCTGGCCTGGGTGCGCGAGCACGAGCCCTCGATCTGGCAGCGCGTGGTCGATGGCGATGTCGCGATCGGCACGGTCGACTCCTATCTCATCGCGCGCATGACGCGAGGAATCGAGCACGTCACCGACGCGACGAACGCCTCGCGCACCCTTCTCTATGACATCCGCACCGGCCGGTGGAGCCCCGAGCTGTGTGCGCTGTTCGAGGTGCCGATCGAGGCGCTTCCGCGCATCGTCGACAGCTACGGCGTCGTCGCACGCACCGAGCCGTCGGCCTTCCTCGGCATCGAGGCACCGATTGCCGGTATCGCCGGCGATCAGCAGGCGGCACTCGTCGGCCAGGCCGGCTTCACCGCAGGGGCCACGAAGTGCACGTATGGCACGGGCTCCTTCCTGCTGCAGCACACCGGCACCGAGATCGTGCGCTCGCAGCACGGCCTGCTCACCACTGTCGCACTCCAGCACCCGGGCGGGGCACGGGATTTCGCGCTCGAGGGCTCGATCTTCGTCACCGGATCCGCCGTGCAGTGGCTGCGCGACGGCCTCGGCATCATTGACGACTCGGCGCAAGTCGAGACACTCGCTGCATCCGTGCCGGACTCTGCCGGCATCGTGTTCGTGCCTGCCCTTACCGGGCTGGGTGCACCGGACTGGGATCCTCAGGCACGCGGCCTGCTCATCGGCATCACGCGCGGCACGACCTCCGCTCACATCGCGCGCGCGACCCTCGAGGCGATTGCCTTCGAGGTGCGCGACATCGTCACGCTGATGGAGTCGGAGTCCGGCGCTCGCCTGTCCGCACTCCACGTCGACGGGGGCGCGACCGCCGATGACCTGCTCATGCAGATCCAGGCCGATGCACTCGGCACGATCGTCGACCGTTCGCTGCACACCCAGACCACCGGCCTCGGCGCCGCCTATCTCGCCGGTCTGGGTACCGGAGTCTGGTCGAGCATCGATGAGCTCGTCGACTCACGTCGCAGCTCAGGCAGATTCGAGCCCGACTCCGGCACGTCCTATGACGGGCTGCACGCGCGGTGGCGCGATGCGGTCGAGCGCAGCAAGGGCTGGGCGTAGGTACTCACGACGGCCGGTGTTCCGCAAGGGCTAAGAACGGCCCATCTCCACCGACGCCTGCGAGTCGGCCATGCCGCCCTCGGCAATGAGCTCCTTGGCCCGCGTCGCGTACATGTCGACGTACTCCTGGCCCGACAGGCTCATCAGCTCGTACATCACCTCGTCGGTGACCGAGCGGAGCACGAAGCGGTCGTCCTCCATGCCTGCGTAGCGCGAGAAGTCGAGGGGCTTGCCGAATCGGATGCCCACGCGATGAAGGCGCGGACGAATCGTGCCGGGCGGCTGGATTTCGAAGGTATTGATCATCGCGACGGGAATGACATTCACCTCGGCCTCGAGGGCCATGCGGGCGATACCTGTCTTGCCGCGATAGAGATTGCCATTCGGCGAGCGCGTGCCCTCGGGATAGATGCCGAGCAGATGACCCTCGCCGAGAACGCGCAGGCCGGTGCGCAGCGCGGCCTCCGAGGCCCGCCCGCCCGAGCGATCGACAGGAACCTGGCCCACTCCATTGAAGAACCACTTGGTCAAGCGCCCCTTGAGCCCGCG
>JBJSWO010000160.1:0-6116 GCA_046085905.1 Actinomycetes bacterium
GCCATGGCCGATGGCGAGGGCACGGCGGTCATTCGCCCGTCCTCCGTTGGCACGATCCTCGGCATCATGCCCTGGAACTTCCCGGCCTACCAGGTCGCGCGATTCGCAGGCCCGAACCTCGCATTGGGCAACACCGTGCTGCTCAAGCATGCCCCGCAGTGCCCGGAGTCTGCCGAGTTCATCGCGCAGATCTTCGTCGATGCGGGTGCACCAGTCGGTGTCTACACCAACATCTACGCGACGAATGAGCAGATCGCCGAGATCATCGCTGATCCGACCGTGCGTGGTGTCTCGCTCACTGGCTCCGAGCGCGCCGGCGCGGCAGTCGCGGAGATTGCCGGACGCAATCTCAAGAAGGTCGTGCTTGAGCTGGGCGGCTCTGACCCGTTCATCCTGCTGAGCACCGATGACCTCGATGCCACGGTCGACGCCGCGATCTTCGCGCGCACCGACAACACCGGCCAGGCCTGCAACGCGGCCAAGCGCTTCGTCGTCATTGATGGGCTATACGACTCGTTCCTCGCCAAGTTCACCGAGAAGATGCTGGCGATGGAAGCAGCCAGCCCGTTGTCGTCGGCTGCGGCCGCGGCAAACCTGGCTGCCCAGGTCGATCGCGCGGTCGCGGCGGGAGCCTCCCTCGCCACGGCAGGCGAGCGCAATGGCTGCTTCTTCCCAACGGGCGTGCTCACCGGTGTCACCCCCGACAACCCGGTCTATCGCGAGGAGCTCTTCGGCCCGGTGGCGCAGGTGTATCGCGCCAAGGACGAAGACGACGCCATTCGCATCGCGAATGACACCCCGTACGGCCTTGGCTCCTACGTCTTCACCACCGATCAGGCCCAGGCGATCCGTGTCGCCAACAAGCTTGATACCGGCATGGTGTTCATCAACGGCGTCGGCCTCGATGCGCCCGATCTGCCCTTCGGCGGCACCAAGCGCTCGGGCTTCGGCCGCGAGCTGGGCACGCTGGGCATCGAGGAGTTCATCAACAAGAAGCTGATCCGCTCGGTCACCTGATCGGTGACTCGCGGTTGCTACTGCGAGAGTCCGCCTGCCTTGTGAATCGCGCGAATCACGTGATACCCGAGGTAGGCGGACGCCGCCGTTCCGACCAGGCCGGGCACTGAAACACGACCCACCGTGGGCCCTGCCTTGCGCGAGAGCATCTGCGCCGTCCCGTTGATGGTTGCCGTGGCGACGAGCGCGTAGGCCAATCGGTTCACCGGCCGATCGATGCCGTTGATGGTCAGCGGGACTTTCAGCTCACCGCGACTCGTGGCCTCGAGAAGTCGGGTGAGATCCCCGGGGAGTACCTCGAGGAGATGCTCCCAGCGATGCGCAGCGCCCAGTGCCTTGCGCATCATGCGCTTCGGGGACATGCGTTCCTTCTGGATCTCCTGGGCGAACGGCATCATCAACTCGGTGAGAGTCAGGGTGCTTCCGGACTCCTGCAGGATTCCCTGAAGCTGCATCATCACGATCAGCATCAGCGACATATCAGTGGGCATGCGCAGGTTGTACTGACGCACGAGGTCGAGCAGGGCCGCGATCGCGGAGCCGAGATCCGCATGCATGGTCGCGCTGCCGGCGGAGCCGGGGAAGTAGGTCTCGATCCAGCCCTCGAGGTCAGCCTGCAGGCGGGTCTCGTCGAGATCTGCCGATCCGGGCGCGATCTTCAGCATGCATCGGGTCGACTCCTCGATGTCACCGGTGAGCACGCTGGCCAGGAAGTCGATGAAGGCCTCGCGCATGCCATCGCGCAGGCGACCGCACTTGCCGAAATCGAGAACGCCGAGACGGCCGTCGTCGAGGATCAGCAGGTTGCCGGGATGGGGGTCAGCATGGAACAGGCCGTCGATGAAGATCATCTGGAAATACATGTTCGCGATCATGCGAATGATCGCGTTGGCCTCATCGACAGTGAGGGTGTTGATCACTGTAGAGAGTCGCGTGCCGTCGATCATGCTCTCGGTGAGCACCGCTTCACCCGAGAGTTCGGGATACGGCGTGGGGAAGACGTAGGAGTCGTTGCCCGCGAAGTTCGCGGAGACTCGCACCAGGTTTCCGAGCTCGCGCCGGAAGTCGAGCTCGTCGGTCAGGCTCGTCGAGAGCTGATGCGCGACCTGCACGGGCTGAAGCACACGAGTCGCAGCGACATCCTTCTCCAGGAGCGCAGCGAGGGCGTTGAGGATCGCGAGATCCTGGGCCACGACCTCGGGTACTCCGTCGTGTCGGACCTTCACGACGACATTGGTGCCATCGGGTGTCACTGCGGTGCAGACCTGTCCCACGGATGCGGAGGCCAGCGGCACGAGCGTAAAAGCGGTGAACGCCTGATCGAGGGGCATCTTGAGGTCGGCTTCCACCGTGGCAGTGATCTGCTCAGGGGTGTCGGCCGGGTCATCGGCCTGCAAGGCGCTGAGGGCCTCGGCGATGTCGGGGCCGACGAGATCGGCACGCGTGCTGAGCAGCTGACCGATCTTGATGAACGTGGTGCCGAGCTCCTGCATTGCTGAGCGAAGACGATCGCCGCGGCTCATCTCCATGAGCGCAGGGTCGGGCTTCACCTTGCCGGCGAGCTGCGCGAGGAGGGGGTAGCCCTCGAGTGTGGCGGCATCGGCAAGGCCGTACCTGACGATCACGGAGACGATGAATTCCGCTCGCGCCCTGTTCTGGACGAGCGCGAACATCGGTGAGCGGGATTCCAGGCCTTGCAGGACGTCCATGATCTTCCTTCGCGCACGCCGCCCCGGTGGCGGCTGTCGTCAGACCGTATCCGCTTACATCGGCGAGGTTCCTCACGAAGTGGAAAATTCCTGGCCGACGGACGGTTTTCCCGTTGCCAAATCGTTATCGGAACAGCCCGATTTGTGACCGAATTCGCCTTGCGAAGACTCGATCCCGTGTATATGTTGTGGCTCGCAACATATTGCGCAGCCACACCTAAGGCCCATCCGGGCGAGCGGAGATTCGATGTCTGACGACCTGACCCCCACACCGGAGCACAAGTTCGCCTTCGGCCTGTGGACTATCGGTCACCCCGGCCGCGACCCCTTCGGTGACTCGACCCGCCCCCCGATCGACCCCGTTGACTTCATTCGCGGACTCGCCGACATCGGGGCCTGGGGCGTGAGTTTCCATGACGATGACCTGATGACCTTCGGTGCGCCGGAGTCGCAGCGACGTGCTGAGCTCGATCGATTCAAGAAGGGCCTCGATGAGACGGGCATCGTCTGCTCGATGGCCACCACGAACCTCTTCTGGCACCCGATGTTCAAGGACGGTGCCTTCACCTCCAATGATCGCGCTGTCCGTCGACTCGCCATTCAGAAGACCCTGCGCAATCTTGACGTAGCAGCCGAGCTCGGCGCCCCGACCTACGTGCTGTGGGGCGGCCGCGAAGGAGTCGAGTCCGCGGCGAGCAAGGAGCCGGGCGATGCACTCTCCCGCTACAAGGAAGCCCTTGATTTCCTCTGCGGCTACGTCGTCGACAAGGGATACGACATCCGCTTCGCCATCGAACCCAAGCCGAACGAGCCCCGAGGCGACACCTTCCTGCCGACCATCGGCCACGCGATGGCCTTCATCGAGATGCTCGAGCATCCCGAGCTCGTGGGCCTCAACCCCGAGGTCGCGCACGAGACCATGGCCGGCCTCAGCTTCTACCAGGGTGTGGCACAGGCGCTCTGGCAGAAGAAGCTCTTCCACATTGACCTCAACGATCAGAAGATCGGCCGCTACGACCAGGATCTCCGCTTCGGCTCAGAGGGCATCAAGGACGACTTCTTCCTCGTGCGCCTGCTGGAGAACTCCGGCTACGACGGTCCCAAGCATTTCGATGCCCGTCCGTACCGCAATGAGGGCGGCGACGGAATCTGGGACTTCGCTCGCGGGTGCATGCGCACCTATCTCGCACTCGCGGCCAAGGCCCGCGAGTTCGACCACGATCCCCGAGTTGCGAAGGCGATGGCGAATGCCGGCGTTCCGGAACTCGCGGTACCGACTGTCGGACCGTACTCATCGGCCTCCGCAGCGGCATTGCTGAACGAGAGCTTCGATCCCCAGTCCCTCGCAACCCGGGGGTACGGGAACGAAGCACTGGATCAACTCGTCATCGACCGGATCCTCGGCATCTAGCAATCACGGCGTTTCACGCATCACGCACGACACCATGGATAAGTCCACGAAGTGAAGGGAAACACTCATATGT
This sequence comes from Actinomycetes bacterium, assembly GCA_046085905.1. Taxonomy (GTDB): domain Bacteria; phylum Actinomycetota; class Actinomycetes; order S36-B12; family S36-B12; genus CAIKZY01. Next base: position 4,211 of record JBJSWO010000160.1, read on the forward strand.
CACGCAAGCTCATCGGAGCAGTGGCCGGCCTCGCGGTCGCATCACTGCTCGTCGCCGCGTGCGGCGGTTCCTCGAGCAGCAGCTCGGAGACCAGCGCAGCACCGGCAGCCTCGTCCTCCGCGGCTCCCGCAGCAGGCGGCAAGGTTGGCGTCATCCTCCCCGATGCGGCATCGTCCGCTCGCTGGGAGACCGCAGACCGCCAGTTCCTCAGCGAGGCATTCGCCGCTGCAGGCATCGAAGCCGACATCCAGAACGCCAATGGTGACAAGGCCAAGTTCGCCACCATCGCCGATCAGATGCTGGCCGAGGGCGTCGGCGCACTGCTCATCGTCGGCCTCGACAGCCCGTCGGCTGCCGCAGTCATCGCCAAGGCCGCCGCACAGGGCGTCCCGGTCATCGACTACGACCGCCTGACCCTCGGTGGCAACGCCAACTACTACGTGTCCTTCGACAACGTTGCAGTCGGCACCGCAATCGGTGACGGCCTCGTCAAGTGCCTCCAGGACTCCGGCATCACCGAGGGCCCCGTTGCACTCCTGAACGGCTCGCCGACCGACAACAACGCCACGCTGTTCAAGCAGGGCTATGAGGCAGCAGTCACCGGCGCCGGCTACACCATCGCTGACGACCAGGCTGTTCCGGACTGGGACAACACCAAGGCCGGCACGATCTTCGAGCAGATGTACACCAAGGCCAATGGTGACTTCGTCGGCGTTGCTGCCGCGAACGACGGCCTCGGCGGCGCTGCGATCGCAGTCCTCGAGCGCAACGGCCAGGCCGGCAAGATCCCGGTCACCGGTCAGGACGCCACCGATGAGGGCCTGCAGCGCGTTCTGCTCGGCACCCAGTGCATGACCGTCTACAAGGCCATCAAGAAGGAGGCCGAGGCTGCAGCTGCACTGGCCATCGCCCTCATCAATGGCGACCAGGCTGCTGCTGACGCACTCGCCACCGGCAAGACCGCGGACAGCGAGACCGGCAAGGACGTCGCAAGCGTTCTCCTGGTTCCGCAGGGCATCACCAAGGACACCGTCAAGGATGTCGTTGCTGATGGCTTCACCACGGCCGAGCGCCTCTGCACCACCGAAGAGCTGAAGGCTGCCTGCGCTGAGGCCGGCATTCAGTAGTTCGACCCGGGAAGGGGGCGGCCCTCAGGGGCCGCCCCCGACCTCTTCGGGCGAGCGTGAGGATTTCCGCTTCTGCCCCACACCCCATCCTTCGTGCGAGAAAGTACGTTCATGATGACCGGAACACAGCCGCTCCTCCAGCTCTCTGGGGTCAACAAGAGCTTCGGCCCCGTCCATGTCCTGCGTGGCGTTGACCTCTCGGTGTACGCCGGGCAGGTGACAGCGCTGGTCGGCGACAACGGCGCAGGCAAGAGCACCCTGATCAAGGGCATCGCCGGGATTCACTCCTTCGACTCGGGCGAGTACTTCTTCGAGGGCAAGCCGGTCAGCATCAGCGAGCCGAAGCAGGCCAATGCCCTGGGTATCGAGGTCGTCTACCAGGATCTCGCCCTCTGCGACAACCTGGATGTCGTGCACAACATGTTCCTCGGCCGCGAGGAGAGCAAGGGCATCGTGCTCGACGAGATCACCATGGAGCGCCGAGCGACCGAGACACTCGCGAGTCTCTCGGTGCGCACCCTCAAGTCGATCCGTCAGCAGGTATCGAGTCTCTCCGGCGGACAGCGCCAGACCGTGGCAATTGCTCGCGCGGTGCTCTGGAATTCCAAGCTCGTCATTCTTGACGAGCCGACCGCCGCACTCGGTGTCGCCCAGACCGAACAGGTCCTCAATCTCGTCCGCCGCCTCGCAGACAGCGGTCTCGGCGTCGTGCTCATCTCTCACAACATGAACGACGTACTGCAGGTGGCCGACAACATCGCCTGCCTGTACCTCGGCCA
>JBJSWO010000161.1:0-6909 GCA_046085905.1 Actinomycetes bacterium
GGCAACGCCGAACTCAGCCGCCCGATGCATGTCAAACGTGCGAATCTGCAATTCGACGGGCTTGCCCTGCGGACCGATCACCGAGGTGTGCAGCGACTGGTACATATTGAACTTGGGCATCGCGATGTAGTCCTTGAAGCGGCCTGGCACAGGGCTCCACTTCGAGTGAAGAACACCGAGGACCGCGTAGCAATCTCGCACGGAGTCGACCAGAATACGCACGCCGACAAGGTCGTAGATCTCGGCGAAGTCTCGACCGCGCACCACCATCTTCTGGTAGACGGAGTAATAGTGCTTGGGGCGCCCGGTCACCGAGGCGCGAATCTTGCTCGAACGCAGGTCGTTCTCGATGTCATCCAGCACACTGCGCAGGTACTGATCGCGTGAAGGTGCACGCTGTCCCACCAGGCGCACGATCTCGTCGTACATCTTCGGGTGCAGGGTGGCGAAGGCGAGATCCTCCAACTCCCACTTCACCGCATTCATGCCGAGTCGGTGCGCGAGAGGCGCGTAGATCTCGAGGGTCTCGCGTGCCTTGCGCTGCTGGCTCTCCTCCGACATCCACCGAAGTGTGCGCATGTTGTGAAGACGGTCGGCCAGCTTGATGACCAGCACACGGATGTCGCGCGCCATCGCGACGACCATCTTGCGGACGGTCTCGGATGCAGAGGCCTCTCCGTACTTCACCTTGTCGAGCTTCGTCACGCCATCGACGAGTTGGGCGATCTCGTCGCCGAAGTCCTCGCGAAGGGCATCGAGCGAATAGCCCGTGTCCTCGACGGTGTCATGCAGGAGCGCCGCAGCGAGCGTGGGGGTGGTCATGCCCAGGTCAGCGAGGATTGTCGCGACAGCGAGCGGATGGGTGATGTAGGCGTCGCCTGAGCGACGCATTTGATCTCGGTGCAGATAGGCAGCCATGTCGTACGCCCGTTCGAGGACGCGCGTATCGCTCTTGGGGTGGAACTGGCGCAGGGTGCGAAAGAGAGGCTCGAGCTCAGGGTGCGAGGACCGGGGGGTCACGAACCGCGAGAGTCGCGATCGAAAGCCGCCCTGCTCAACCGACGACGCGGGCATGGCAGAGGCGCCGGTCTGGGCTCCATCAACTGCCACGATCACTCCTCACGCGATACCCGATTCTACGGCGAGGAGTGCGCCCGTGTGCGCAGCGCTAGCGTCGCGAGCGTGGCTTTCGCCTGCTCGGGCCCGTGGTCACTGACTCTGAGCCCTCCGCGGACGAAGCGCCCGCACCCTTGGCCGTCTGGTTGCGTCGGGCCAGCACCCGCGTGCGCAGCGCTTTCATCTCCGGCTGCGCTTCCTTCAGCGAGACCAGGAATGGAGTCGCGATGAAGATGGATGAGTAGGCACCGACCGCCATTCCGATGGCGAGGGCAACTGCGAGGTCGAGCAGGGTACCCGCACCGAGGAAGCCCGCTCCGACGATGATGATGGCCACGACGGGCAGCAATGCGACGACGGAAGTATTGATACTTCGCATCAGAGTCTGGTTGACCGCGAGATTTGCCGCCTCGCTGTAAGTCTGCATGGCCTGACCTGTGATGCCGCGAGTGTTCTCCTTGACCTTGTCGAACACGACGACTGTGTCGTAGAGCGAGTAGCCCAGGATGGTCAGGAAGCCGATCACCGTCGCAGGGGTGACCTCCAGTCCGGTCAGGGCGTAGATGCCCACCGTGATGACGAGGTCATGCAACAGAGCGAGCAGTGCGGCGATGGCCATCCGCCACTCGAAGTAGATGCTCAGGAAGACCATCACCAGCAGGATGAACACGATCAGGCCCTGGAGTGCCTTCTTGGAGATCTCTGCCCCCCAGGTCGGGCCGACGACCTGGGTCTTCACGTCAGTGGGACTTATGCCACAAGCGGTGGCGAGTTCAGCTCCGAGAACCACGCTCTCCTCGGGAGTAAGGGTCTCGGTCTGCACACGGATGGTGCCGGAAGCTGTCTGAGTGACGATGGCCTGTGATCCACTGCCTGCCTCGGCGACGCCGCGCGCATCCTCGACACTGCAGGTCGCGTTGGGCAGGGAGAAGTCGGCTCCGCCTCGGAACTCAATTCCGAGATTGAGTCCACGGAAGAACAGTGCGCCGATGGCAACGAGGAGGATGACAGCCGAGATCACGTACCAACGACGCCGGTGCCCGATGAAGTCGACCGAGGATTCTCCGCTGTACAGCCGCTGTCCGAGATTGCTCATGACTGGCCACCTTCCTTCGCCTCGCGGCGTCTTTCACCGGCAACCGACCGTGGCTGTGACGACTCGGGGACCGCCATTGCCCGCGTGCTCAGGCCTGTCCAGCGGGAGCCCTTCTGCATCCACCCGGTGCGACCCATCAGGACGACGAGCGGATGCGTGAACCAGAAGGCCACGATGATGTCGATGACGGTGGTGAGCCCGAGGACGAAGGCGAAACCGCGCACGCTTCCGACCGAGAGGACGTAGAGGACCACGGCAGCGAGAATCGAGACGAAGTCTGCCGCGAGCAGGGTACGACGGGCTCTGACCCAGCCGCTGTCGCAGGCCTGCCTCAGAGATCGGCCTTCGCGGATCTCGTCTCGAATGCGCTCGAAGTACACGATGAAGCTGTCGGCGGTGATGCCGATGGCCACGATGGCTCCGGCCACGCCTGCCAGCGTGAGCGTGAGCCCGATGGCCTTGCCCATCACGACCAGCGTGAGGTAGGTCATGCCCGCGGCGACGATCAGCGAGGCGATGGCCGCGATGCCGAGCACCCGGTAGTAGACGAACAGGTAGACCATCACGAGGGCGAGTCCGAGCAGCCCGGCAAGAATGCCGGCCCTCAATTGATCATTGCCCACCGTGGGCGAGATGGAGGTGACATCCACCGGCTCCAGGGTCACCGGGAGCGCCCCGTACTTCAGCACGGCCGCCAGGTCATTGGCTTCCTGCGCCGTGAAGTTGCCCTCGATCTGTGCCTGACCACCCAGGATGGGCTCATTGAAACGCGGAGCAGACACGACCGTGCCGTCCAGCACGATCGCGAATGCGTTGCAGGGATTCGCGCCGACAGTTCCGCACTCCGGCAATGCCGACAGGGTCTTCGAGGCGTCGGCTAGCGCTGCAGCGCCTTCGGAGTCGAACTGAAGCGAGACCACCCAGCCGACACCGTTCTGCTGCATGACAGCACTTGCGCTCGTGACGTTGGTGCCCTTGATGAAGGCGGGCTGCAGGTTGTACTTCGCAGCACCGTTCTTCTCGCACGTGCCGAGCCACTTCGTGGGGTCATCCGGCGTGCCGCCGTTGTAGATCTCCGGATTGGTGCAATCGAGATTCGCGACGTCCTCCTGGAAGGCGGGCGAGTTGTCCGCTGACTGGACGATCGTGGACGCGGCAGGAACGCCAGCCGTCGACGAGGCCGACGGGGAAGCGGAGGGCGACGCGGTGGGCGAGGCTGACGGAGAGGCGGAACCACTGGCGCTCGCTGAGGCCGACGGGCTCGGCGTCTCTGCTACTGCCGACGCGGATGTGGGGTTCAGGATCGCCCAGACCGGGCGGAAATCAAGGAGGGCTGTTCGCTGCACGAGCTCCAGGAGTCGATCCTGCGAGAGGCCGGGCACCGAGACGACGATCGTGGCACCATCACCGCTTCCCTGCGTGGTGACCTCCGACTCGGCCACGCCGAGCCCGTCGACACGCTGACGCAGAATCGACACGGTCTGCTGCAGCTGATCGTCGGTCATGGTCGCGCCCTCGACGACCGGCTTGGGCTGCAGGGTGATCTGAGTGCCGCCCTGGAGATCGAGCCCCAGCTTGACCGAGTGCTCGGTGCCGGGCCAGAACGCCCAGGTGGCCAGGCCCACGATGAGAACAGCCAGTGCGACAAGAAGGCGAAGCGGACGTGCGGAAGTAACGGGGCGAGCCACAGGGGTTCCTTTACTCGGCGGGAGCGTCGATGACAGGCGTGATCACGCGGGAGACCGCCGCGGGAAGGATGCGGATGACGACGCCGGGTGCGATCGACAGCTCGATCTCCTCGGGAGTCGAGGAGACGACCGTGCCGAAGATGCCCGAGCTCGTCATGATGTCAGTGCCCGGACCCACGTTCGAGATCAACTCGGCCATCTTCTTCTTGCGATTCTGGGACGGCCGGATGACGAGGAGATAGAACACGGCGACGATCAGGATGAGGGGCAGGAAACTGCCGATGCTTTCCATGAACTACTCCTTGATAGGCCCAGCGGGCGCTCGTACGGAACATCCTATCTGCTGGCCCTTCAGCTACAGATCGAGCGTGCCCTGGGGCGACTCCGGTCGCAGCCCGAGATGCGCCCAGGCTGCCGGGGTGGCGACGCGACCACGTGGCGTGCGCATGACGAGGCCGAGGCGCACCAGGAAGGGCTCGGCCACGGTCTCGATGGTCTCCGGCTCCTCCCCCACAGCGACTGCCAGAGTTGACAGGCCCACCGGGCCGCCGCCGAAGCGACGCACCAGCAGGTCGAGAACGGCCCGGTCGATTCGATCGAGACCTAGATGATCCACCTCGTAGAGATCGAGCGCCGCCTGCGCGGTGGCAAGGTCAATGTCGCCGCTCCCATGCACCTGGGCCCAGTCACGGACTCGGCGCAGGAGACGGTTCGCGATCCGGGGCGTGCCCCGGCATCGTCCGGCAATCTCTGCGGCGCCTTCGGCATCGATGCTCATCTCGAGCAGTGATGCCGAGCGCTGGATGATGACGACGAGGTCGACCGGGTCATAGAAATCCAGATGGGCAGTGAACCCGAAGCGATCCCTCAGCGGGCTGGGAAGCAGGCCCGCTCGTGTCGTGGCACCCACCAGGGTGAAGGGTGCGATGTCGAGCGGAATCGCCGTGGCGCCCGGACCCTTGCCGACCACGACGTCGACCCGGAAGTCCTCCATCGCCAGGTAGAGCATCTCCTCGGCCGGACGGGAGGTGCGATGGATCTCGTCGAGGAAAAGCACCTCACCCGGCTGGAGGCTCGAGAGGACGGCGGCAACGTCACCTGCATGCTGCAGCGCCGGACCCGAGGTGATGCGCAGCGGCGCCTGCATCTCGGTAGCGATGATGGTCGCCAGGGTGGTCTTGCCGAGACCAGGCGGACCACTGAGCAGGACGTGATCGGCGGTGCGCTGACGACGTGCCGCGGCCTCCAGGACGAGCCCGAGCTGGGACTTCACGCGCTCCTGACCGACGAATTCCGCGAGTCGCGTGGGCCGTAGTGCTCCTTCGACCGCGAGGTCGTCGGGGGATACCTTCGCATCGACGATGCTCTCGTCACGGGCCATGTCAGGACCTGTCCAGTGAGCGCAGAGCGGCCTTGAGGAGTACGGGAATGTCCGCTGCGCCCTCGCTGATTTGAGAGTCGGCCAGCGAGGTGACCTCGGCGATGGCTGCGTCGGCCTCGCGACCGGACCAGCCCAGGGACGTCAGGCCCGCGTGCACGCTCGACTGCCAGCCTGTCGCCGGCGCGCCCGTGGTCGCGGTTCCAGACGAGGGAGCGCCGATGCGATCCCGCAGTTCGAGAATCACGCGCTGGGCCCCTTTGGCCCCGAGTCCGGACACCTTGGTCAACGTCTTGGTGTCCTCCGCCGAGATCGCCCGGCGCAGATCGTCTGGGGATATGGCCGCCAGCACGGCTAACGCGATGCGCGGGCCGATGCCATTCACGGTCTGCACGAGTTCGAAGACCGACTTCTCATCGGCGTCAAGGAAGCCGTAGATGGTCCAGGAGTCCTCGCGAATGACCATGGAGGTGACCAATTGCACGTGCTCGCCGATTCGACAGGACAGCGCGGTCGCGGGGGTGACGGTCACGGTCATTCCGATCGGCCCCACGTCGATCACGAGGGTGTCGGCTCCCACTGTGACGACGCTGCCGCGGACGAAGGCGATCACTGCGCGGCCGCCTGGAGGGCTGCGGCAATCTTGGTCGCGGCCGCGCCACGCCAGACGTGACAGACCGCGATGGCCACGGCGTCAGCAGCATCAGCCGGCTTCGGCGGAGCCGGCAGCTGGAGGATCCGGGTGACCATGGCGGTGACCTGGGCCTTGTCGGCCCGACCATTGCCGGTGACGGCAGCCTTGACCTCGGAGGGAGTGTGCGTGGCCACAGGGATACCGCGTCGTGCCGCCACGAGGAATCCCATGGCTGCAGCCTGGGCTGTTCCCATGGCACTGCGCACGTTGTGCTGACTGAACACACGCTCGACAGCGACGATCTCCGGCTCGAACTCGCCGACGAGAGCGTCAAGGGCCCGCTCGACCAGCAGCAGGCGCTCGGGCAAGGGCAGGTCGGGATGAGTCTCGATGACACCGATATGCAGGGCATCGAGGCGGCGGCCGGGCGCACCGGAGATCACGGCCACCCCGCACCGGGTCAGGCCGGGATCAATCCCGAGTACTCGCATCGAACCTCCGAGAGCCATCCGAACATGTGTTCGAGAGACTAGTACGATTCAGTGGCCCGGCCAAGCACTGAGGCGGCGCGCCGCCCACGGAGCGCAGTCCTAGTCGATGGCCGCCATGACTTCGTCGCTGACATCGAAGTTCGCGTAGACATTCTGGATGTCATCGCAGTCCTCGAGCGCCTCGATGAGGCGGAACACCTTGCGGGCCCCCTCCTCGTCGAGTTCGACAGTCATGGTGGGCATGAAGGTGGAGTCAGCAGACTCGTAATCCATGCCTGCTGCCTGCACGGCAGTGCGGACGGACACGAGGTCAGTTGCCTCGGAGACGACCTCGAACGACTCCCCCAGGTCATTGACCTCCTCCGCGCCCGCGTCGAGCACGACCATCAGCAGGTCATCCTCGGTGAGCTCGGGAGTCTTGGGAACGATGACGAGTCTGCTGACTCCACCTTCATGCCCACCATGACTGTCGAACTCGACGAGGAGGGGGCCCGCAAGGTGTTCCG
>JBJSWO010000162.1:0-7597 GCA_046085905.1 Actinomycetes bacterium
CTCGACGAGGCCGCGCGTCACGGAATCGTGAGCGTTCATGAGATGGCAGGTCCGGTGATCAGCAGCGCGCGTGACTGCTTGTCGTTGATGTCGAAGGCCACTGAGCGCGGTGGCACTCAGGCGATCGCTTACTGGGGAGAGCTCGCGCAGCATGGCGGCATCGATGCTGCCCGTGAGATCGGTGCGACAGGGACAGGGGGAGACCTCTTCGTCGATGGTTCGCTCGGGTCGCATACCGCGTGCCTGCATGCCGCCTATCTCGATGCTCCGGAGACAACGGGCAGGGAGTTCATCGATCGTGATGAGCTCATCGCGCATGTCGACATGTGCGTGCGGGCAGGTCAGCAGACCGGATTCCACGCCATCGGCGATGCGGCGACAGATGCAGTCATCGCGGCCTTCACGACGGCCGCCGAGACCCATGGATCCGCATTGGTCAGTCGTCAGCGACACCGCATCGAACACGCCGAATCGATGAGCAATCGAGGCATCGCCGAGTGTGCTCGTCTGGGCCTGATTGCCAGCATGCAGCCCGTCTTCGACGAGCGCTGGGGCGGAGCGGACGGCATGTATGCCCGCCGCCTCGGACGCGAGCGTGCAGCGCTGCTGAATCCGATCGGCGATCTCAGGCGCCATGGGGTCCAGGTGGCGTTCGGCTCCGATTCCCCCGTGACCCCGCTGGATCCTTGGGGGGCGATCCACGCGGCCATGAACCATCGCACCGTCGCGCAACGCATTGATCTCGACTCGGCACTCGAGGCTCACACCCGAGCAGGCTGGCAGGCTGCTGGCATGGATCACGGGGGTCGAGTAGAGGTGGGGGAGGCCGCTCACCTGTCGATCTGGGCCACCGGAGAATCCGAAGCACTTCCGCCGGCAGGCGCGCAGGCCTTACGCACGCTTCGCGATGGCGTGATCATCCACGACTCCGGGTTCTTGCAGGATGCCTCATGCTGACCCGGTGGTGGACTCGAATCCTGGCAGCTGCGGTATCCGGTGCGGTGCTGTCGGCATCCTTCGCCCCCTTGGGCTGGTGGCCTGCAGCCGTGATCGGAGTCCTGCTCCTGACCCTCGCCTGCTGGCGAGCATCCGCCTGGCAGGGTCTCGCCTGCGGAGGAGTCAGCGGATTCATCTTCTTCGCGCTTCTCATGCCCTGGTTGCGGGTGATCGGCGATGAGGCCTGGATTGGTCTCTCGCTCTACTGCGCAGCGTGGATCGCGCTCGTCGGCCTGGGCACGAGTGCCGTGACGAGGCTTCGCTGGTGGCCGGTCCTGGTGCCGCTGGTCTGGGTACTCGAGGAGGCACTGCGCGATCGAGTCCCGTGGGGCGGCTTTCCCTGGGGGAGACTCGCGTATTCCCAGGCTGATGCCCCGTATGCAGCGATCAGCCGAATCGGCGGCATGCCGCTTCTCACCTTCTGGGTTGCAGCACTCGCGGCGCTGCTGCTTGCGGCACTGTTGCACGTACGTCGTCACCGTCGCCTGAGCGTGCTCGCCTTGCTGACGCTTCTCGTTCTCGTGGTGATCGGCAGAGGACTCGCGTGGTACTCGCCCCTGCCGCACGGAAGTGCTGTCGTCGCAGTAGTGCAGGGCGGAACACCGCAGATGGGCATGGGTGCCATGGACGTCCGACGTCAGGTACTCGATAACCACGTCAGCCAGACGCTACGGCTGGCTGCGGATATCTCCGCGGGCAAGGTCGCGCAGCCGCAATTGGTGATCTGGCCGGAGAACTCCAGTGACCTCGATCCGTTCAGTGATGCGACCGCGTCGACGGAGATCCAGCGAGCTGCCGATGCTGTCCACGCGCCGATCCTGGTCGGGGCCGTGGCAGAAGTACCCGGTCAACCCCAGTCGCTGTGGAATCTCGGGATTGTCTGGAATCCGGGCACCGGACCTGCGCAGCGCTACGCGAAGACTCATCTCGTGCCCTTCGGTGAGTTCATCCCGATGCGCGACCTCATCGGCACCTGGTTCGCTGATTTCCAGCGCATCTCGCGCGATTTCGTGCCGGGAACGAAACCCGGTGTCATGGAGGCGGGCGGCATCCGCATCGGTGACATCATCTGCTTCGAGGTCGCTTACGACGACATTCCGCGCGACGTCCTCAATGCAGGTGCGCAGTTGCTCGTAGTGCAGACCAACAACGCGACCTACGGCGCCACCTCCCAGCCCGATCAGCAACTGGCCATCGAGAGACTACGAGCCCTGGAGTCCGCAGCTGACCTGGCCGTCGCGGCGACGACCGGAATCACGGCACTCATCGACTCGAGTGGGTCCCCGGTTCAGCACATGGACTCGGGGAAGACCGGGTATCTGGTGGGAGACGTGAGCCTTTCCGAGGCGCGGACATGGTCCACGGTCCTGGGGGCCTGGCCTGAGGCGCTTCTGAGTGCGATCGCCGTGATCACCCTCACCTGGGCGACGGTAGCGGCGGTCACTCGTCGCCGAGCTCGGAGAACGTAGGCTAGAAGAGTGAGCGAGCCGACCTTTCCCGACCTGGGCCAGATCCTGGTCATCATCCCGACTTTCAACGAGCTCGAATCGCTTCCGGTAATCATCGGTCGAGTGCGCGCTTCGGTGCCCGAGGCATTCATCCTGGTTGCCGATGACAACTCGCCTGACGGCACGGGCAAGCTGGCGGACGAGCTGGCCGCCGCCGACGATCACATCAAGGTGATGCATCGCCTGGGCAAGGAGGGCCTCGGCGCCGCGTACCTCGCTGGCTTCGCCTGGGCGCTCGAGCACGGCTACGACGTCGTGGTCGAGATGGATGCCGATGGTTCGCATCAGCCGGAGCAGCTGCCGCGCCTCCTCGATCAGTTGCGAACTGCGGATCTCGTGCTCGGCTCGCGCTGGGTGGCCGGTGGTGGCACGGTCAACTGGCCCAAGAGTCGGCAGTTTCTCTCCAAGGGCGGCAGCCTGTATACCCGCGTGATGCTCGGCGTTCCGCTGCGCGACGTCACCGGCGGCTATCGCGCCTTCCGCGCAGACACACTGCGCAAGCTCGATCTTCACGAGGTGGCATCACAGGGCTACTGCTTTCAGGTTGATCTCGCGTGGCGCGCTGTTCAGCGCGGACTTGTCGTCAAGGAAGTGCCGATCACGTTCGTCGAGCGTGTGGCGGGCTCCAGCAAGATGAGCCAGAAGATCGTGGTCGAGGCGCTCTGGCGAGTGACCGTCTGGGGCGTAGACGACAAGGTCACTCGTGTTCGCAAGCGCACGCAGAAGCGGCGCGCGAGCAGTCGCTGATGTCGCGCACGAAGCTGATCGTCTTCGGCTATCCGATCGTCGAGCTGATCTCGCTGTGGCTAGTCGCGCAGGCGATCGGCTGGGGGAGCGCGATCATCCTGCTCCTGCTGGGCATCCCCGTCGGTTTCATCATCATGGGCAAGGCATCACGCAAGCGCCCCGTGTGGTTCCTGGCCGGTCTGCTCGTGGCCATCCCGGGCTTCGTCACCGACGTGATCGGGTTCGTGTTGTTGCTCCCACCGATCCAGCGCATGCTCGAACGGCGCGGACGGGCCTGGCTGGATGCGAACGTGACCTTCCTCGACTTCTCCGCAGGGTCGGCGCAGGTGCGAAGCCCTTACGACACGGGAGATGTCATCCCGGGCACAGTCGTGCACGACGAGTCGGCCTCGAATGAGTCCGGACATGACGATGGCCCCCCAATCGGGAGGCCATCGATCACAGGCTGATATTTATGCAGTGCGGGCCAACTGAGGCTCCTCGGCGTGAATTTCCGCCAGGCGCTCGGCCATCAGCTTCTCGAGGTCGGCGATCGTTCGACGCTCCATGAGCATGTCCCAGTGGCTGCGTACGTGCTTCTCGGTCTTGTCCTCGGGAATGGCCATGTTCGGCACGCTGTGAGCGGCCTGGGCCGTCCTGCCGCATCGGCATGACCAGTCCAGCGGGATGTCCTCGGCCTCGACCGAGAATGGCACGAGGGTGGCGTGGCCCTTCTCGCACTCGTAACGCACGATGCAGCGCTCAGCGGGCTCGACATTGTCATCTCGCTCGTAGCTCAGGGCTCCGAGACGGGTTCCTCGCATGGAGGTGTCCTGGATCATGGGAACTCCTTTCCTTGCATCGGGTGGTGCTTGTCATGTCTGACGAGCACGGGATACCCGCGCGTTCCCGCGTGAAACCAGATCTGAACACCATTTACATGGTCTTTACCTTGATGGTCTGATTCCTGGAGTAATGCCGATAACTTACATTATGACAGATCAAAGATGGCGCCCAAGAGGGGAAAACCCCTCGGAGCCCCCCTGCTGACTCAGGACGTCGCGAGTTCCTCCGGACGCGGGCAGCTGCACACCAGGTTGCGATCGCCGTAGGCGCCGTCGATTCGACGTACCGGCGGCCAGTACTTGTCCATGCGCAGTGACTCCAGCGGGAATGCGCCCAAGCGAGCCGGATAAGCATGGTCCCAGGCACCGATCAGGCAGTCAGCCGTGTGCGGCGCATTGTGCAGGGGATTGTCCTCCAGCGGCCAGGTTCCGGCCCCCACGGCGTTGATCTCCCCCTTGATGGCGATCATCGCGTCACAGAAGCGATCGAGCTCGATGAGGTCCTCGGACTCCGTGGGCTCGACCATGAGGGTGCCTGCCACGGGGAAGGACATCGTCGGGGCGTGGAATCCGTAGTCGATCAGCCGCTTGGCGATGTCGTCGACCGTGACCCCTGTCTCTGCGGTGATCCCCCGGACATCCAGGATGCACTCATGGGCGACCAGGCCGTTCTCGCCGGTGTAGAGAACCGGATAGTGATCCCCCAGCCGCTTGGCGATGTAGTTCGCTGAGGCGATGGCCACCTGGGTGGCCTTCAGGAGCCCATCGGGGCCCATCAGCCGGATGTAGGCGTACGGAATAGGCAGGATCGCCGCACTGCCCCACGGTGCACCACTGACGGGGCCGACTCCGCCGTCGAGGTCTCCCCTGCCCTTCGGACCGCATTCCGGACGCAGCGGATGCGAGGGCAGGTACGGAGCAAGATGCGAGCGCACCGCGACGGGACCGACTCCAGGTCCGCCGCCACCATGCGGAATGCAGAAGGTCTTGTGCAGGTTCAGGTGGGAAACGTCAGCCCCGAACTTGCCGGGCTTGGCCAGGCCGACCAGTGCATTGAGATTTGCGCCGTCGACGTAAACCTGTCCCCCGGCGTCGTGCACCATCGCGCAGATGTCGGACACGGCGGTCTCGAAGACCCCATGGGTGGACGGGTAGGTGATCATGAGAGCGGCAAGGTCTGACGCATGAGCCTCGATCTTCGCGCGCAGGTCGTCGATGTCGACGTTGCCGTTCTCGTCGCAGGCCACGACGACGACCTTCATGCCGGCCATGACCGCGCTTGCGGCGTTCGTGCCGTGGGCGCTGCTCGGGATCAGGCAGACGTCACGATGCGCATCGCCGTTCGCCCGGTGGTACCCGCGGATAGCGAGCAGGCCTGCGAACTCCCCCTGGGATCCGGCATTGGGCTGCACGGACACGGCGTCGTAGCCGGTGACCTCGGCCAGCATGCGCTCGAGGCTCTGGATCATCTCCACATAGCCTGCAGCCTGGTCGATGGGTGCGAACGGATGCAACGAGGCGAACTCGGGCCAGGTGATGGGCTCCATCTCCGTGGTCGCATTCAGCTTCATCGTGCATGACCCGAGCGGGATCATCGCGCGATCAAGGGCGATGTCACGATCAGCGAGCTTGCGCAGGTAGCGAAGCATCGACGTCTCGTTGTGATGGGTGTTGAACACCGGATGCGACATGAACGGCGACGTGCGACGGAATTCCACTGGGATGCCCAGGCCCGGCACGTCGAGGTCCGCCACTGTCGGCGCTACTCCCCCGGTGACGGTGGCGAATGCGTCGAGGAGTGCGTCAATGTGCGCGTCGGTCGTCACCTCATCAGTCGTGACGCTGATGGTGTCGGCATCGACCTGGCGAATGTTGATCCCGGCCTCGAGCGCAGCAGCGACGAGTGCTGACGCCTTGCCCTGCGAGCGCAGGCGCACGGTGTCGAAGAAGGCGCCCTCCCCCACTGTGAGCCCGAGTGAGACAGCGCCGGTGACGAGAGTGCGTGCGTGGCGATTGACCCGCTGCGCAATCTCGATGAGCCCTGCGGGGCCGTGATACGCGCCGTACATCGAGGCGATGACGGCCAGGAGAACCTGTGCAGTGCAGATATTGCTGGTCGCCTTCTCGCGACGGATGTGCTGCTCACGAGTCTGCAGTGCAAGGCGATAGGCGGGATTGCCATCGGCATCAACGCTCACTCCGACGAGGCGCCCGGGCATGCTGCGCTCGAGTCCGGAGCGCACCGACATGAAACCGGCGTGGGGGCCGCCGAAGCCCATCGGCACGCCGAACCGCTGCGCGGATCCGATGACAACGTCGGCTCCCCACTCCCCCGGCGGAGTCAGCACGGTGAGGCCGAGCAAGTCGACAGCGGCGATGACCAATGCCTTGCGCTCGTGCGCAGCGGAGACAAGTGCACGCAGGTCGCGGATGGTGCCCGAGGTGCCCGGGTAGCTGAGCACGATGCCGCTGAACTCTCCGTCGGGAAGCGGCTGCGTCACGTCGATGAGCTCGACGGTTGCCCCGAGCGGCTCGGCGCGGGTCTGGAGGACGGCAAGTGTCTGCGGATGCGTATCGGAGTCGACGAGCAGTCGCATGACGTTCTTGGGTCCGCTGCGGAAGGCAATGCCCATGGCCTCGGCGGCGGCGGTCGGCTCGTCGAGCAACGATGATCCGGCCACGGGCAGCCCGGTGAGGTCCTCGATCAGCGTCTGGAAGTTCAGCAGTGCCTCGAGTCGGCCCTGCGAGATCTCGGGCTGGTAAGGCGTGTAGGCGGTGTACCAGGCGGGACTCTCGAGCACATTGCGCTTGATGACGCCCGGAATGATCGTGTCGCTGTAGCCCAGGCCGATCATCGAGGTGATCACGCGGTTGCGTGAGGCGATGTCGCGCAGCTCCGCGGTCACCTCGGGTTCCGTGCGCCCTGCCGGAAGGTCGAGTGACTCGCGCCAGCGGATCACACCGGGAACGACCGCATCGCTCAGGTCATCAAGGCTGCTGTAACCGATCGCGGCGAGCATGCGCGAGAGTGCCTGCTCATCCGGGCCGATGTGGCGATCGATGAACGGACTGCTGGATGACGACGACATTGCTGACCTCTCGGGCGCATCGGGTTAGCGACCACGGCGTGGCCACTCTCCCCCTCTGTCTTCCGCGCACCGCGCGACCTGAGAGCTTCACCGCTTGCGCGGCTTTCACCGTCGGTGGGGAATTTCTTCCCGCCTTCCAGAGATGCCTTCCCCACACGGTTCGGGTGCCTGAGAGATTGTCGGGGAGACTTGCTCCTTCGGCGCTGACTCTGCTCGCGCAGTTCAGCTCTCCCGTGAAGGGTCGATCAGCACCCCAAGCCTATCGGCTGGAGGTGCTTTCGCTCAGTGGGCTAGCTGGCGGCGCGGCGGGCGCGGCGGGCGGCGAGTTCATCGCCGGCAGTCGGCGGGACGGAGACCTCTCCGTCGGGGTTCTCGCCCGGGAGGGTGGCCAACGTGCCTTCGACCTCGCGCCAGACACTCCCGACAGCGATGC
>JBJSWO010000163.1:0-6641 GCA_046085905.1 Actinomycetes bacterium
CTCGGCTTCCGCGGTATATGTCTCGTCCGCCATCCGGAGGCGATCGGCGCGGCCGGGGGGCAGATCGGGATTGATCTTCTTGATCTGTCGGTTCATGGACTTCCAGATCACGAAGATCGCAATGCCAAGGAAGAGGAAGAACACGCCCGCGATCGGCCCTGCGCCATCGATCACCGAATTGAGGTCATCGGTGGCATCTGCATAAATCATTGTTACCTCAGTCCTGCGAACAGATCGGTCTCGGGAATGTCAGTCTCCACCAGGGAGCGGGCAAGCTCGAAATCCTCGGTCGGCCAGACGCTTCTCTGGAGTTCCATCGGCACGGCGAACCACTGGCCATCGGGGTCGATCTGCGTGGCATGCGCCATGAGCGCGCGATCGCGAACCTCGAACCACGGTGCTGCATCGATTCGCGTGGTGATCCGCGACGCGGCATCGGGGCGCTCATCCCAGTTCTCGAGCCAGGCGTGGTACGGGGATTCGAGATCCTCGTCGATCATCGCGAGGTGCAATGCGGTGACGCGTGCCTTGGTGAACTGCTGGTTGTAGTAGATCTTCAGCACCTGCCAGGGGGCGCCGAGCTCCGGCCGATATGACGCGTCCGCCGCGGCATCGACCGCGCTCATCGTGATCTTATGCGTGCGCACGTGATCAGGATGCGGGTAGCCGCCGTTCTCGTCATAGGTCGTCACGACCTGAGGGCGAAACTCGCGAATATGGCGCACCAGAGATGGCGTGACCTCTGCGAGCGGGAGGTCGGCGAAGCAGCCGGCGGGCAAGGGAGGCAGCGGGTCACCCTCGGGATAACCCGAGTCGGGGAACCCGAGCCACGCGTGACGCACGCCCAGGATCGCCGCCGCCTCGGCCATCTCCCGACGCCGTACTTCCTTGAGCCCTAGCTCATCGACCGCACGCTGGGCCCGCTCATTCAACACGTCGCCGCGCTCACCGCCGGTGCAGGTCACGACCATGACCTCGACGCCCTGCTCGACGTACATCGCAGTCGTGGCAGCGCCCTTGCTGGATTCGTCATCGGGGTGCGCATGCACGGCCATCAGGCGCAGGGCGAAGGTCACCACGCTAGTCTCCCAAGAGCACCCGCCAGCCGCCACGCGACCCCGGGACGGCGCCCGAGATGAGGACACATGCCCAGCCCGTACCGCGCCGACCAGCTCAGCCCCGAGATGCGGGAGCGCTACGGCGTCGGCAGGCGCAACCGGGGAACGATCGTCGTGGTCATCATCGTCATCGCGTTGTTCTTCGCCGCAGTCGCCTGGGCCACGACCAATCTGGGCCGAGAGGCCGCCCAGTATCGCTTGCTCACCTGGGAGGTCACCGGGCCGACGACCGTCGATGTTGAGTTCGAGGTCCGCAATTCCACCGACGAACCGGCAGTGTGCGTCGTGCGAGCGCAGGATGAGAATCGCTTCGACGTGGGCTACGCCATCGTCACGGTTCCGCCGGGAAGCGACTACGTGCGCGTGCCCTACGAGCTGATCACCCTCGCTCCCGCCTTCGCCGTGGAACTCCTCGGCTGCGAGGCCGGTCGCGAGCCGAATGTGCCTGCACCCAATTTCCCGCCCGGTATCGCTCCTCCCCAGTAGCGGTGGTGCCTTCGTACGGCTGCATTACCCTTATGAACCATGAGCACAGACGTGACCTGGCTGACCCAGGAGGCATTCGACGGCCTGCAGGCGGAACTCGCGGATCGCGAGGGGCCGCTGCGCCTGGAGATCACCACGCGAATCTCACTTGCCCGCGACGAGGGCGACCTCAAGGAGAACGGCGGCTATCACGCTGCCCGCGAGGAGCAGGGCAAGAACGAGGCGCGCATTCGCGTGCTCAAGCACCTGCTCGAGAACGCCAAGGTGGGCGTTCCGGATGCCGCGGCCGACGAAGTCGCCCAGGGCAAGGTCGTGACCGTGCGCATCGTCGCACTCGACGAGGAGATGACCTTCCTGCTCGCCTCACGCGAGGAGGCTGCAACGGCCTCGATCGACGTGTACTCCCCCACCTCGCCGCTCGGGCAGGCCGTGCTGGGCAGGAGAGTGGGCGAATCGAGCTCCTACGAGCTTGCCAACGGCAAGACCATGGAGGTCGAGGTTCTCAAGGTCGAGGCCTACGCGCACTAACGACTAGTGGTGCGCGTGTACTTGCGCACTGCGAGCGTCGCGAAGATCGCGATCAGCACCGCACACGAGATCAGCGTGTACAGCGATGCATGCTGCAGAGGCCAGTAGTCCGGCTGGATGCCGGTGGGATTACCGAACAGCTCACGCGTGGCGAGCACGACCGTGGAGACAGGGTTGTACGCCGCAAAGGCCTGCAACCAGGTCGGCATCGATGAGATCGGCACGAAAGCGTTCGACAGGAACGTCAGCGGGAACAGCCAGGCAAGGCCTGCGGTGTTCGCTGTCTCCGGGTTCGGCATGTGCAGGCCGACCCAGGCGCCGATCCACGCCACTGTGTAGGCGAAGAGCAGCAGCAGCGCGTACGCGCCGATGGCCGGCAGCAGCCCATTGCTGATGCGCCAGCCGACGATGAAGCCGGTGATGCTGAGCACGAGCAGCACCAGAATCTGCCGGACGGCATCGGCGAGGGTGCGGCCGATGAGAACTGCAGGGGGTGACATGGGAAGTGCGCGGAACCGATCGATGATCCCCTTGTGCATGTCCTCGGCAAGACCCACGGTGCTCGCGGCCGCGGCGAAGGCCACGGTCTGGCCGAAGATGCCCGGCATCAGGTAATTGCGGTAGGCATCGGCACCTGCATCGCCCGGGATCGGGATGGCGCCGCCGAACACGTAGGCGAAGAGCAGCACGAAGATGACCGGCTGCACCAGGGAGAAGAACAGCATCTCCGGGATGCGCACGGTCTGGATGAGATTGCGGCGTGCGACGACGAGACCGTCATGGAATGTCCAGCCCAGCAGCGGCCTGCGCATCATCTGCGGAGTGCCCATGGTCAGCGTTGCCATTACTTGCTCCCTCGGCCTCGACGGCCCTTGGCGGGCGGTGCTGCGGTTGTTTCGTCCTCGGCCGCGTGGCCGGTGAGCGACATGAACACGTCGTCGAGTGTCGGTCGACGCAGGACGAGGTCGGAGACCTCAATGCCGTCGGCATCCAGCGCGCGAATCGCAGCGACGAGAACAGTGGAACCGCCGGTGACGGGTGCGGACACCCGAGACTCCTCCACCAATGGCTCGCCGGCACTCACCGAGCGCACGGCGCGCACGGCATCGTCAAGACGTGAGGGATCAGTGACGGTGATCTCGATGCGATCGCCGCCGATCTGATCCTTGAGCTGCTCGGAGGTGCCGTGGGCGATGACACGACCGTGATCGATGACCACGATGTCCTGGGCGAGCTGATCGGCCTCTTCGAGGTACTGCGTCGTGAGCAGCACCGTGGTGCCTTGGGCGACGAGATTGTTGATGACATCCCAGAGACCGAGTCGGGAGCGAGGATCCAGACCCGTCGTCGGCTCGTCGAGGAACAGGATCGAGGGCTGGGCCACGAGGCTGGCCGCGAGATCGAGACGACGGCGCATGCCACCCGAGTAGGTCTTCGCGGGTCGATCAGCGGCATCGGCGAGGTCGAACCAGTCGAGGAGTTCCTCGGAGCGCTCCTTCACGTACTTCGGGCTCAGGTGGTAGAGCCCGCCGAACATGCGCAGGTTCTCGCGACCGGTGAGGTACTCGTCGATGGCGGCGTACTGGCCGGTCAGGCCGATGGAGCGGCGCACTTCATCAGCCTGCTTCACCACGTCAAAGCCGGCGACACTCGCCCGGCCGGCGGTCGGGGCGAGCAGGGTCGACAGGATGCGCACGGTGGTGGTCTTGCCGGCGCCGTTGGGCCCCAGCAGGCCGACGACCTGCCCGCGCTCGACAGTCAGGTCAATTCCGTCGAGGGCACGCACGTCACCGAAGGTGCGCACGAGCCCCTCGGCGTGCACGGCAAGATCACGAGTCATGACACCATCCAAGCACGGCGGTACCCATCGATCACGGCGCGTTCGTCAGGAGCGGATCTCGCCCTTGCCGCCGATCTCGCGCTGCGCCCCGAGCCGGGCACGGGAGGCTGCAGCACGACCGGCCTGCGAAGCCGCTCCCTTGTCAGCGCGCACGCCGCCGGAGTAGCCGCCCCAGGTGCCACTGGCAGATGACTCACGCCGATGGAAGGCTCTTACCTCGGCTGACTTCTCCCGCAGCACCAGTGCACCCGTGCCCGCGCCTTCGACCACGGTGCTCGCGACCTCGGCAACGACCGCGGCCTTGGCCTGCTCCATTCGCTCGCCGATGCGCTCGACATATGCGCGATAGAACGCCGCACGGGCGGTCTGCGCCGTGTGCGGCTTCCGAAGCCTTCGAAGACCGCCCAGGGTGCGCGTCGACGACACATACGTCTCGCCCTTCCACTTGCCCGCGGAGAGGAAGGCCTGCGCCGTCGTGGTCATCTGCACCGCAACCGACCCGTACAGCGCCTCGATCGCATCGAGATCGCCCGGCATTCCGTAGACGATGACGAAGGTGCTGTTGGATGCCACGTCGACGTGAGCGTCATTGACATGCGCGATAGCGACGAAGAGCGAGACCAGGTGAACATTCGCGCGCTTGCCCTTCTCGCCGATCGTGCGCGTGCGCGACTCCGGGCTCTGCCGTGCCTCCTTGCGCAATGTGCGGGCGCGGGCAAAGGCCAGGTCGACACTCGCGGCAGTCGCCAGCGCCTGCGCCTTCATCAGGTAAGCCTCGGCCTCGGCCTCGTTGTCGGTTCGCTCGGCCTTCGCGAGCAATGCAGCGATGCGATCGAGGTTCACGGCATCACCGTGGGCAGGTCGAGTGCCGAATACGAGGCGCGGAGCATCAGTGCCGCCTCGGGCCCCAGTACGCATTCGACGAGCATGCACATCGATGAGGTGAACCGCGCGCCATGGGCAGGTCCATCGGACGCACAAGTACTCATGACGATGTGGTGCGTGAGCTCATGGAGCACGACAGACTCACGGGCAGCCCACGTCGCATCAAGCGGAATCGCGATGACCTGGTCTTCTGGCTCGTAGTGCGCCTTCGTCTGACCCTTGCGCGCCCTGACGGTAACCGCGCCGATCGACCCGAAGGCCTGGACTACCTCAGGCAGCTGCACCACCGCGTCGAGATAGGCCTGAATGGCGCCGAGTTCGCCGAATCGCCGTTGCACGGGCACCTCGATGATCGAGCCATGGAAGTCGACCCTGCCACCTCGATTGAGCGCCTCCGACCACTGATCCTCGGCTGCATAGACAGCTGAGCGCAGGCGGTCGGTCACGCGTCGAAGGATAGGCTGAGGCGGCTGTAGCTGAGCACATTCGGCCGCCCGGAATCCGTTGAGGAGGTGAGTGCGTGCGCACGATCGGACACGCACTCGGGCGCACCCCCTTCCTGAAGGGCCTCCCCGTCGAGGTAGGGGTCGTCACCGCAGTCGCCTTCTTCGTCGCGCTGGGCTTTGGCATCCTGGCCCCGGCGATTCCCGTCTTCGCGCGCACCTTCGGCGTCTCCGCGCTCGCCGCGAGCTCGGTCATCTCCGTATTCGCGCTCGTCCGGTTCATCAGCTCACCCGCGGCTGGCGCGATGGTCAACCGCTTCAGCGAGAGGTCCGTTCTCGCCACCGGGCTGATCATCGTCTCGGTCTCCAGCCTCGCCGCAGGCTTCTCGCAGAACTTCGTCCAACTGCTGATCCTTCGCGGTGTCGGAGGCCTCGGCTCGACCATGTTCACGGTCTCGGCGCTCTCACTTCTGCTCCGCACCGTCGACGCCGAGCAGCGCGGCCGGGCCACGAGCGCGTACCAGAGCGGCTTCCTCTTCGGAGGCATCGCCGGCCCCCTCGTCGGCGGACTCGTCGTCGCCTTCTCGATTCGCGCACCCTTCTTCGTCTACTCGGTAAGCCTGGGCATTGCGGCGATCGTGACCCTCGTCTTCCTCTCTCCCTCGCGGCTGCGCGCCAAGGAGAATGTCGTCGCACACGGCGAAGCCGAAGCGCTCGAGACTCTTGGCGACGCGCTTCGCCATCCTGCCTATCGCGCGGCGATCAGCGTCAACTTCATCACCGGCTTCGTCTCACTGGGCCTGCGCATGGCGATCGTGCCGCTCTTCGTCACCGAGGGCCTGCGGCGCGGCGCCACGTGGTCCGGTATCGGATTCCTCATCGCAGCCGCGGTGCAGGCTGTCCTGCTCCTGCCCGCAGGCCGAATGGCCGACACTCAGGGTCGACGCAAGGCACTCATCATCGGATCGATCGCGCTTTCCGCAGGAATGCTCGTCATCAGCATCTCCGACTTCGCCGCGAACTCCCTAGGCACGGCCAGCACCGTGGGGCTCGCGCTTTTCCTCGTCGCCCTGGGCATTCAAGGTGCCGGATCCGCATTCCTCAGCTCGGCCCCCGCTGCCGTCGTCGGCGACATCGTGGGCGGGAAGAGAGGCGGTATTGTGGTGTCGACCTTCCAGATGATGTCTGATCTCGGCATTGTCATCGGCCCGCTCGTCGCGGGACTGCTTGTCGATCTTCTCGACTTCGACTGGGCATTCATCGCGGCGACGGCCATGTGCCTGGTGAGCCTTCTCCTGGTGGTCGCGATGCCCGAGACTCTGAAGAAGGCGACAACGGCGT
>JBJSWO010000164.1:0-9602 GCA_046085905.1 Actinomycetes bacterium
GTCGACCAGTACGCCGCCTGGCGACCGCTCTCGACTGCGCAGGGCCATAACACCGGCATCAAGGATCTATGGCAGATCGGGGCCTCGACGCATCCCGGCCCCGGCCTGGGTGGCGGTTCGGGCTACCTCGTCGCCCAGCGCCTGCTCAAGAAGTAGCCCGAATGCGCGAAGCGGGGACCACCACCAGGTGGCCCCCGCTTCTGCGTTCGCGAGTTAGCGCTGCACCAGGGCGAGCACGCGGCACGGGCTGCCCGAGCCGTTGACGATCGGCAGCGGTGCCACGATCACGACAGCGCCCTTGGTCGGGATCTTGTCGAGATTGCGCAGCTGCGTGACGCCGTACTTGTTCGCGCCCATGAACATCGTGTGACACGGGAAGGGCGGCTCGAAGCCGAAGGCGCCGCCGGCATCGGTGCCGACAGTCTCGACACCCCAGCCGAGGATCTTCGTTTTCGAGATGTACTCGGCTGCCTCGGTCGTGACACCCGGGGTGTGCGGGCCGTTCTCATCGGCATTGGCGAATGCGGCGGGGTCATCGCCGTACTTCGACCAGCCGGTGCGGAAGAGCATCCAGCCGTTCTCCGGCAGGGGGCCATTGGCGGCCTCCCAGTCGAGGACATCCTGCAGGCTCAGGCAGTAGTCGGGGTTGCCGGCGACCTCGGCGGTCTTGTCGATCACCGCAGCTGCACCGATCAGGCGCTTGGCAGGAACCTGCGAGACGTCATCGAGATCCTTGCCGGTGATCCAGTGGTTCGGCGCATCGAAGTGAGTGCCCGTGTGCTCGCCGGTGTGGATGTTGTTCCAGTACCAGGCCGGACCCTTCTCGTCGTAACGGCTGATGAGCTCGAGGCTGAACTTCGCGGTCTGTCCCATCTCCGGCGGAAGCTGGAGGATCGGGGTCTCCGAATGGAGCGGTGACGTGAGGTCGATGACCTCGACCGAGCCGTCGAGGATGGCGGCGGCGAGGCCGGAGAGATCGGACATGTGCTTCCCTTCGATGTGCGATTCAGCGTTACCGACGGCGACGCTAGCGGAGTTTGATGTGAGCGGCGAGTGGTTTCTACGGACGCCAGCGGCTGGGCCGATTGACCACGGTGGTCTCCTCGGGCACCAGCACCAGGCGAGGCTTGGGATCCTCACTGCGACCAGCGGCCGGCTTGCTGCTTCCCCAGAGGTAGGGATCAGGCCACGCCATCGCGTATCCCTGCTCGGCTGCTGCGTGGAGGGTCCAGTTCGGGTCGTACAAATGCGGACGCCCGACCGCGCACAGGTCGGCTCGACCCGCGGCGATATTCGTGTTGACGTCGTCCCAGCTGCTGATCGCCCCCACCGCGATGGTCGGGATGCCGACCAGATTGCGGATTCGATCGGCGTATGGGGTCTGGTACGAGCGGCCGTAGGCCGGACGAGCCTTGGGCGTGGTCTCACCCGTGGACACGTCGAGGATGTCAGCGCCGTGATCGGTAAATGCCTGCGCGATGACGATCGACTCAGCCTCGGTGATGCCGTCCTCCACCCAGTCAGTGGCGGACAGACGGACGCTGATGGGACGGTCAGCAGGCCATGCTGCCCGCACTGCGTCGAAGACCTCGAGCGGGAAGCGCAACCGATTCTCTGTCGACCCGCCGTACTCGTCAGTGCGCTGATTGCTGACGGGAGTGAGGAAGGAGGAGATCAGGAAGCCGTGGGCGAAGTGCAGTTCGAGCAGGTCGAATCCCGCGACGGCAGCTCGTCGAGTGGATTCGGCGAACTCCTCGACGATGTCATCCATGTCTCCGCGGGTCATCTCGCGGGGAACCTGATTTCCCTCGTTCCAGGCGAGCGCAGACGGCGCGATCAGGGGCCAGGCACCTGAGTCCAGCGGAGCATCCATGCCCTCCCACGATGGCTTCACCGCCCCCTTGCGGCCGGCGTGACCGAGTTGCAGGCCGATCTTGGCGGGCGTCGTGTGGACGTAGTCGACAACGCGGGTCCAGCCGGCCTGCTGCGCGTCATTCCAGATTCCCGGGCAGCCGGGGGTGATGCGACCGTCAGCGGACGTTGCCGCCATCTCGGTGAGAACGAGGCCGGCTCCGCCGAGGGCACGAGCGCCGTAGTGCACGAGGTGCAGATCGCCGGGTACGCCATCGACGGCCGAGTACAGGCCGATGGGTGAGACCACCACGCGGTTGGGAATGTCGACCTCTCGCAGCCGGAACGGCAGGAACATCGGCGGACGAGGAGTGGTGCCGGCCGGAACTCGACCGGCAGCGATCTCGCTGTTCAGCAGCCAGGCATCGACCTCGGCCACGAACTTCGGATCGCGCGCCTGGAGGTTTCCGTAGGTGACACGACGACTGCGGGTCATCATGTTGAAGACGAACTGCGGGAGCTCCTGCCCGACGTACTGGTCGATCTCCTCGAACCACTCCATGCTGGCCTGGGCCGAGCGCTGGGTGCTCTTGATCACCGGGCCGCGCTCGGTGTCATAGGCCTTGAGAGCCTCGGCGATCGTGGGCTGCTCGATGACGCACGCCGCGAGAGCGAGGGCATCTTCCATTGCCAGCTTGGTGCCCGAGCCGATCGAGTAGTGCGCGGTGTGCGCGGAGTCGCCGAGCAGTGCCATGTTCTTGTAGACGAGGGTCTTGTTGCGAATCGTGCGGAAGGCAATCCACTTGCTGTTGTTCGCCAGCAGCGAGCCACCAGCAAGGTCCTCCTTGAAGATCTCGGCAATGCGCTCGATGCTCTCGTGGTCGCTGACGCCCGGTGGCAGCGAGGCTGAGTCGACCTTGTCGAAGCCGGCCTTCCGCCAGGTGTCCTCATGCATCTCGACAATGAAGGTGCTGCCCTTCGCATCCATCGGGTACGAGTGGATCTGCATCACGCCCCACGGCGTGTTGCGCACGAAGAACTTGAAGGCGTCGTAGACGGTGTCGGTGCCCAGCCACATGAACTTGCACTCTCGCGGATCGATCGAGGTGCCGAAGTGATCCGAGTACTTGTCGCGTATGGGTGAGTTGATGCCGTCGCTGGCAAGAACGAGGTCGTATTCCGCCATGAGTTCCTCGACGGGCGGCGCTTCTGTCCGGAAGTGGATGTCAACACCGTGCGAGATTGCCCTTCGCTGAAGGACGTTCAGGAGCTCCTTGCGACTCATCGCGGCGAAGCCGTTGCCGCCGATGGTCATCGACTCACCATCGACCACGATGTCGATGTCATCCCAGTAGGCGAAGGACTTGCCCATGTCATCGAACGCAGGACGATCGGAAGCCTTGATGCCGCTGAGGGTCTGGTCGCTGAACACCACGCCGAATCCGAAGGTGTCGTCGGGTGCATTGCGCTCCCACACGGTGATCTCCGCCGCGGGATTGAGCTGCTTGACCAGGCTGGAGAAGTAGAGACCGCCGGGGCCGCCGCCGATGACCGCGATGCGCATGTGCACTCCATCTCAGGCCGCCACGAATGTAGCGGGAAATTGACTATCGCAAATATCCCGTAATGCTACCCCGAGCGCAAGGGGAAGCGCTCGCCAATCCCGGCCGCCACGGCACATGGCTGGCTACACTGAACGAATGCTGACAGCGCTGTGCTTTCTCCAGGTGAAGTCCGGACACATCAACGAGGTCGGCGAGGCCCTGACCCGGGTCCCCGGCGTCTCGACCGTGTACTCCGTGACCGGCAAGATCGACCTCGTGGTCATCATCACGGTCAAGGACCACGATGAGGTCGCTCGCATCGTCAACGACAGGATCGGCATCGTTCCCGGCATCGTCTCCACCGAGACCCACATCGCCTTCAAGACGTACCTCAAGGAGGACATCGAGGCCGGATTCTCCATCGGGACCGAGGGCGGCTTCTAACCCCTCCACTGCACACGACGAGGCCCGCTACCCCTCCTGGGGCAGCGGGCCTCGTGCGTGAGAGCTAGTAGGCGCCGCTGAGCAGGGCACCGGCATTCGGCACGACGGGCTTGAGGCCCATCTCCTTGAGCAGGTAGTACGTGGTCGCGACAGCGGCCGAGATGACCGGCTTGCCGATGCGATCCTGGACCTTCTGGATTGCCGCCAGCGAGGGCATCTGCACGCAGGCCGACAGGATCACGACATCGGCCTCGCTGTGGTCGAGACGGTCGACGATGGCATCGAGGTTCATCGGATCCTGGGCGCCGACCTCGAGGTTGTCGGGGATCTCCAGGGCCACGAAATCGGTGACCTCGAAGCCGCCGTTCTCGATGTAGGCCACGACCTGCTGCGTGAGCGGCAGCATGTACGGCGCGATGAGGGCGACCTTCTTCGCGCCCATCAGGGTCAGGGCGTCCATCAGAGCACCGGCGCTCGTGACGACACTGGCATCGCAGCCCTCGGCCGTGGCCACCTTGCCCAGTCGCTCCTGCGACATGCAGTGGTAGCCGGCGCCGCGGGTCATGATCGCGACCAGGCACGCGTAGCCCATGACATCGACCTGGGCATCGGAGAGCTCGACCGCGCAGCGATCGGATGCATCGTCCATGGCTTCGAGCTCCTCCTTGGTCACCGACTTCATGCGCATGCGCGAGGAGTGGAAGGTGAACCGCTCAGGCTCGACTGCCTCGCGGGCGCGGAGCATCGCCGGGATCTCGGTCTCCATCGTGACATTCGAGCTCGGCACGATGAGGCCGACGCGGTAGCTGGTCTTCGCCATGTCAGACCGCCACGACGGGGTTGCTCAGGGTGCCGATCGCGTCGATCGTGCAGGCCACGACATCACCGGGCTGCAGGAAGGTCGGCGGATTCATGGCTGCGCCCACGCCCTGCGGCGAGCCGGTGGCGATGACATCGCCCGGCTCGAGAGTCACGCCCGAGCTGATGTCGGCGATGAGGGTCGGGATCTTGAACAGCATGTGCTTCGAGTTGCCGTTCTGGCGCTGATCGCCATTGACGGTCAGCGAGAGCTGCAGGGTGTGCGGATCGGTGATCTCGTCGGTGGTGACGATCATCGGGCCGAACGGGCAGTAGGAGTCCTGGCCCTTGGAGAAGAACCACTGGCCTGAGCGGCGCTGGTCGCGGGCGCTGATGTCGTTGACGATGCTGTAGCCGAAGACGTGCTTGAGCGCGTCGCCCTCGCTGACGTTGCGGGCAGCGGCGCCCATGACGACGGCGAGCTCGCACTCCCAGTCGAGCTGCTGGGTCATCGCACCGTTGTGCTGAATGGGCTCATTCGGGCCGACGACCGCGGTACCGGGCTTGCTGAAGAGCACCGGGCGGGTCGGGAGTTCCTTGTCGGTGTCGAGAGTCCGGCTCGACTCCTCGACATGCTCGACGTAATTGAGCCCGACGCCGACGACCTTGCCGGGGCGCAGCGGCGCGTGCAGGCGCACGTCGGACAGGGCGGTCTTCGCACTCGCCGGCCAGTCACCTGCTGCGGCCGCGTCGCGCACCTTCGCATGCAGGGACTCGCCCGCGGCGATGTAGTCGATGAGCTTCACGGGTACGTCGACCGTACCCGCGAGCGCAGCGCGCAGGTCGACGACGGTGTCGCCATTGACGACCAGGCCGATGCGGGGATCGGCCTGTGCCGCAGTGCTGTAAGTGACGAAACGCATGCGATTTCTCCTGTGTGGGTTGGTGAGGCTAGAGCTCGGTGATGTCGGTGTCTATGTCGACCGGAGGGAGTTCGTTGAACACGATCTTCGGCTGCGGCGTGCGATTGACATGCAGTTGGAAGACATCGAATCGGTTGTAATGACCGATGATGTCGTGCATCTGCTTGGGCTGGATGCACTTGTTGAGGTCAACGTCGGCATAGACGATGCCCTCGCTGTCGATCAGCGGCTCGCTGATCAGCCTGCCGTCGGGACCGAAGATGCCACTGAAGGCCGAGTGCTTTCGCTCGAGCATCGCTCGCGACTCGTCGTCATGTGCCACGGCATCGACAATCTCGGGCGTGATGGCCGAGCAGGCCACGACGGTGAACACCTTGCCCTCGAAGGAGTGCGCCGCAGCGCGCACCTTGATGGCCTCGACCATGTCGTAGTCGGCGGGCGCCGTGGGAAGGGAGATGTAGTTCGCGGTGTGAATGTTCTCGCCCTGGGCCAGCAACGCGAATCGTGCGAGGGTGTTGGTGTTCTCGCCGCAGGCAAGGCCGCCCAGTCGACCGATCGAGGTCTCGTAGACGCGCAGCGAACTGCCATCGCCGCCTGCCCAGGTGAGCTTCTCGGCCCAGGTGGGCACCAGCTTGCGGTGGACGCCGATGACCTCACCGGCGTCGTCGATGAAGAGCAAGGAGTTGTAGAGCGTTCCCATGGAGAAGGGATCGCGCTCATTGATGCCGATGACCACGTGCGCACCTGCGTCGCGCGCAGCGATGCGCAAGGCGTCGACCTCGGGGCCGGGCACATTGATCGCCGCCCGGAACAGCCTCTCGAACCAGGCACTGCCCTTGACCGGCGTCATGGTCCAGTTCCAGTACGGGTAGCCCGGCACGAAGACTTCGGGGAATACGACGAGCTTCGCACCCTCCGCCGCGGCCTCGGCGATCAGCCGGCAGGCCTTCTCGATGGTGGCATCGGTATCCAGGAAGACCGGGGCCGCCTGCACGGCAGCAGCGCGGAACTGGGGGTAGGTAATCACCGGACTCGCCTTCAGTTGTCTCCCGGTCGGGAGGATTGGCCAAAGGGTAGCATTTGATCAAAGATCACGGTAGCCTTTCGGTGGGACTTCCCCCTGGGACCCCGCCACACACGCACATATAGAGGTGAGACCAATGGCGAAGATCGAGGACATTGCCGGGCGCGCGCGGGTGCACGACACCCCTGAGCTCGAGGAGTTCTACGCCCGACTCGATGCCGTGGGCACCGGTGCCCTCTGGAACGTGGCCAATGAGATCGAGCCCTGGTACCCCCAGCCCAAGAGCGTGCCGATGTTCTGGAGCTACGAGCGGATGCGTCCCTTCGTCGTCGAGTCCGCCTCGCTCGTGCAGGGCAAGGACGCCGGTCGTCGGGTGATCTACCTGGTCAACGACGGTCGCCGCGACATTGCCGCTGCCGTCGGCCTGCTCTACACGGGCATCCAGATCATGAACCCGGGCGAGTCGATGACCGCTCACCGTCACGCCGCCAGCGCCCTGCGCTTCGTCATCGAGGGCACCGGTGCCTGGACCATCGTCGACGGCGATCGCCTCAAGGTCGGCCCCAATGACTTCGCCATCACCCCCAATGGCACGTGGCATGAGCACGGCAACGAGGCCACCGACAACTTCGTGATCTGGCAGGACGGACTCGACATCCCCCTCGTCAATTCCCTCGATGCGAACTTCTACGAGGTGCATCCCGATCTCTACCAGGTGCCGGGCAAGGTCAACAACACCTCGATCCTCACCCACGGCAGCGGGATCCTGAAGCCGGCCAACCGCAACTGGGGCAAGCCCTACTCGCCTCTGCTCGGCTTCCCGTGGGCACAGACCCGCGATGCCCTCGAGAACTTCGGCAAGGTCTCCGACGGCACGGAGTACGACGGCGTGATCATGGAGTACGTCAACCCGCACACCGGCGGCTCGGTCATGCCGACCATGGGCGCGCACATGCAGATGCTCAAGCCCGGCTTCGCCTCCAAGGCCCATCGCCACACCGGTTCCGTGGTCTACCACGTGGCCGAGGGCAAGGGTCACTCGATCATTGACGGCAAGCGCTACGACTGGAAGGAGCACGACATCTTCGTCGTGCCTTCCTGGTCCTGGCATGAGCATCACAACGATGATGCATCGAACCCGGCCTTCCTGTTCTCGTTCAATGACTTCCCGATGATCAACTCGTTGGCACTCTTCGCTGAGGCCGTGTACGAGGACAACGGCGGACACCAGGAACTCGCCTGACAATGACGAGCCCACGCCTGACCATCGCGGCCATTCCCGGAGACGGAATCGGCAACGAGGTACTTCCTGCTGCCACGCGGGTCATCGACCACGCCGCGGCGCAGTTCGGCGTGAGCATTGACTGGAACTGGCTTGACTGGGGCTGCGACTACCTGGTGGCCAACGGCTCCATGATGCCCAGTGATGGCATCGAGCGCCTCAGCCAGAGCGATGCGGTGTTCCTCGGCGCCGTCGGACGACCCGACGTCGCCGATCACGAATCCCTGTGGGGCCTGCTCATTCCCATTCGCCGCGCTTTCGACCAGTACGTGAATCTGCGCCCAGTGCGCCAGTTCGACGGTGTCCCCGTGCGCGTCACCATCCCGTCCGATGCTCGCATCGACATGGTCATCGTGCGCGAGAACACCGAAGGCGAGTACTCCGAGCTCGGCGGTCGCTTCGGTCGCGGCACGCATCGCGAGTTCGCGATCCAGGAGAACGTCTTCACTCGCACGGGCATCGAGCGCGTCGCCGAGTATGCATTCGAGCAAGCAGCCTCGCGTCGCTCCAGGCTTACCTCGGCCACCAAGTCGAATGGCATCATCCACACGATGCCCTTCTGGGACGAGGTCGTCGACGAGGTCGCCACCCGTTATGCCGGCGTTGCCACCCGCAAGGTGCTCATTGATGCCCTCGCTGCCGAACTCGTGCAGCGCCCGCAGGAGTTCGACGTCATCGTTGCCTCGAACCTGTTCGGCGACATCCTGAGCGATCTCGCCGCCGCAACCGTGGGCAGCCTCGGCATTGCGGCGTCGGCCAATCTCGACCCCGAGCGCCGTTATCCGTCGATGTTCGAGCCTGTTCATGGATCGGCCCCCGACATCATGGGCAAGGGCATCGCGAATCCGATCGCGGCCATCTGGTCGGGGGCGATGATGCTGGAGCATCTCGGCCATGTCGAGGTCAGTGACCGCATCATGGCGGCCATCACCACCACCCTCGCTTCCCCCACCACTCGCACTGCGGATCTCGGCGGTACCTCCGATACTGAAGGCGTCACGACCGCTGTCATCCACGCACTGAATGCTTCCTGACAGACCTGCACCACCGTCCTTCCGCACCACCCATCGAGGAAAGAGCAACCATGGCTGAGCGCTCATTCGCCAACGAGGTCAAGGCCCTGCGCATCGGCGAGGGCCAGGAGTTCCATGGCGAGGGCATCCTTGCCGTGACCAAGGGCCTCCTGCAGTCGGGGGTCTCGTACGTCGGCGGCTATCAGGGTGCTCCCATCTCGCACCTGATGGACGTCCTCGGTGATGCGCAGGAGATTCTCGAGGAGCTGGACATCTACTTCGAGAACAGCGCCTCTGAGGCAACCGCCGGAGCCATGCTCGGTGCCTCGGTGCACTACCCCCTTCGTGGCGCGATCACCTTCAAGTCGACAGTCGGCTTCAACGTGGCCTCTGACGCGCTCGCCAACCTCTCGTCAGGCGGGGTTCGAGGTGGCGCACTCGTCATCATCGGCG
Source organism: Actinomycetes bacterium (assembly GCA_046085905.1). Lineage (GTDB taxonomy): Bacteria > Actinomycetota > Actinomycetes > S36-B12 > S36-B12 > CAIKZY01. The sequence goes on from JBJSWO010000164.1 coordinate 9,333, forward strand.
AGGACTACGGAGAGGGCTCCAGCATCATGCAGGAGCGCACTCACGCGTTCGCGATGAAGTCACAGATGTGGCTGCTGGATCCCCGGCCGAACCTCACCGCGATCGTCGACATGGTCGAGAAGGGCTTCGAGCTTTCCGAGGCGAGCAATACCCCCGTCATTCTCGAGCTGCGCCTTCGCTCCTGCCACCTTCACGGCTCGTTCATCGCCAAGGACAACAAGCGCCCCACGATGACCATCAAGGAGGCCGTCGAGAATCCGGAGCGCGATC
>JBJSWO010000165.1:0-5238 GCA_046085905.1 Actinomycetes bacterium
CGAGCCCGAGCACCTTGTCGATCTCGCCGTCCTTGGCCGACACCATGATGATCGGAACGTTCGACTTACCGCGAATGTTCTTGCACACCTCAGTACCCGAGATTCCGGGAAGCATGAGATCCAGGAGAACCAGGTCAGCCCCGTTGGCGTCGAACTCGCTCACCGCCGCATTGCCGTCGGCCGCGACGGTTACCTCGAAGCCCTCACGCTTGAGCATGAAGGACAGCGCGTCGGAGAAGGACTCTTCGTCCTCGACGACCAGGATTCGGGTCACTGATTTACCTCTGCAGGGTCGAGTACTTCGATGGTGTGGATCGCTGTCGGGTCGTCAGGAGTGGTCAGGGCATCAACCATGAACTCGTGTGAGTGGCCGGCGCCCGCCACGGTTTCCTGGTATGCCGGCAATCGCAGGGTGAACGTTGATCCCACTCCGACCTCCGACCACACCGTGCACTCTCCTCCATGGTTCTGGCACACGTGCTTGACGATGGCGAGCCCGAGTCCGGTGCCTCCGGTCACGCGCGAGCGTGCGGGATCAACACGGTAGAAGCGCTCGAAGATGCGCTCGAGCTCGGATGCCGGGATGCCCACACCCTGGTCTGTCACGGTGATCTCGACGATGTCATTGGTCACTCTGCAGTCAAGAGCCACTCGCGTACTCGCAGGCGAGTAGGCCACAGCGTTGGCAAGCAGATTGCGCAAGGCGGTAAGCAGTTGATTGCGATCACCGTAGATAAGCGCATCACTCGACTCACCACGCACGAATTCGATTGAGGCCGCATTTGCCGCGGTGCGCAGTTCGTCGATTGCCCGCACGATGAGCTCCTCGACCGGGACGATCTCGGCACGCAGCACCGGGTCATCGCCCTGCAGTCGTGAGAGATCGATGACGTCCTGGATGAGGTGCCCGAGACGTGACGCCTCGAGTTGCATGCGCTCTGCGAAGTGACGCACCTGCTCCACATCGTCGGGAGAGGTGGCGATGGCCTCCGCAAGAAGTGAGAGCGCGCCCACAGGGGTCTTGAGCTCATGCGACACATTGGCAACGAAATCGCGACGCACGGCATCGACACGGCGATCCTCGGAGAGGTCGTCAACCAGGATCAGGATCATGCCTGGTCCGATCAGGGCGGCACGAACTCGAACCTCCAGAAGCTCTCGACCCAGCGGCGGCCGGCGTACCCGAAGTTCCTGCTCGCGGGGCTCAGCACCGCCGGCGACCTCTACAGCGAGATCGATCAGGTCGGGGATGGTCATCTGCGAGCGATTGACGAGGCCGAGTGCTACCGCGCGGGAGGAGGCGCGAAGAACTGCGCCGTCGGCGGTGACGATCATCGAGGCCGAGGGCAGGACGGCGAGCACCCGGGCGACCTCCTCAGGCACGCCCGGGAGGCCCTCGAATTCCTGGTCAACCTGCGCGAGGGTCGCGTCGACCTGCCGATGGGGAGCCACGTGAGAAGGATATGTGCGCAAAATCAGCCCTTCATCCCCAGACAGCCCCCTTTCCCCCAGAGTTGGACAAGGGTTCACCTTCGACACCTGCTGTTCACCTTCGGTGCCGAATCCGCTCATGCCGATGCCACGAGTAGTCACTTGTGCCCATTACCCTTGTGCTCGTACACCTGCTGTTAACCCTGCGCTGCCCTTCCGGGAGCCCGGCGGACAGATAGCCTGGAATGGATGACCTACATGCGCGACGCCCCTCACGACGAGCTTCTAGCCGTCAACGCGGAACTCGTCGAGGTCGCCAGACTGGTGGGTGCCGCCATGAACCTGGCCACCTCCGCCCTGCTCAATGCCGATCTCGGCATCGCCGAGAGAGTCATCCAGAACGATGACGAGATCGATGTCCGTACCTCCGCCGTCGAGGAGCGTTGCATCGAAATCATCGCGAACGAGGCGCCCACGGGCCGCGATCTCCGCATCGCCATCGGTGCCCTGCGCATCGCAGCGAGCCTCGAGCGCATGGGTGATCTCGCTCGCCACGTGGCAAAGCAGGCGCGCCTGCGCTTCCCGAACACGGCTGTGCCCGAGGATCTAGCCCCGACCTTTGCTCACATGGGGCGCCTGGCTGAGGGCATCATCAACAAGACCGCAGCGGTGATCATCAGCCAGGACGTCTCCCTCGCTACCGGCATCGCCGAGGAGGACTCGGAGATGGATCGGGTTCACCGCGAGCTCTTCACCATCGTGCTCTCCTCGGATTGGCAGCACGGCGTGGAGGCCGCCATCGACGTCACCCTGCTCTCTCGCTACTACGAGCGCTACGCCGATCACGCTGTCAGCGTCACCAAGCGCGTGGTCAATGTCGTGACCGGTGAGCCGTACGCCGGCGTCCTGCTCGACTAACTCCACTGAATCCCGGCTGGGCAGGAGTGAATCCCCTGCTCCGCTGGCCCACGCGTGACTCATGCGACACACTTGAGACGTGAATCTCGGCGCCTTCCCCCACGCCGACGCGACCGGTCACCTGGCCCACCCGCGTCGGGTCGCCCTGCTCTCCATTCACACGAGCCCCCTCGACCAGCCGGGCACCGGCGATGCGGGCGGGATGAATGTCTATGTCGTCGAGACGGCGAAGCGACTGGCGCTGGCGGGCACGGAGGTCGAGATCTTCACCCGCGCCACCAGCAGCGATCACTCGAGCGTGGTCGATCTCGCACCGGGCGTGAAGGTGCGTCACCTCACGGCCGGCCCGTTCGAGGGACTGCGCAAGGAGGATCTCCCGGGACAGCTGTGCGCGGTGACCGCCGGATTGCTCCGCGTCGAGGCCTCGCATCCCGAAGGCTGGTTCGATCTCATTCACTCGCATTACTGGCTCTCCGGACAGGTCGGCTGGCTGGCCTCCGAGCGCTGGAACGTTCCGCTCGTGCACACCATGCACACCATGGCGAAGGTCAAGAATCTCGAGCTCGCCGACGGCGACACTCCTGAGCCGCAGTTGCGCGTCATCGGCGAGGAGCAGGTCGTTGCGGCGAGTACGCGCCTTGTCGCGAATACCGCCATCGAAGCCCAGCAACTCATCGACCTTTACGGCGCCAATCCCGCACACGTTGATACCGTTCACCCCGGTGTCGATCTTGAGCTCTTCACCCCCGGCAAAAAGCGAGAGGCCCGCGCGAGACTGATGCAGCGCGATTCAGAGGGCAACGTCACCACCCTCACCAATGTCGGACGCCCTGCTCAGGAACTCTCGGGTAAGCGCATCCTGCTCTTCGTGGGACGCATTCAGCCTCTCAAGGCCCCCGACATACTTCTGCGAGCCGCAGCACGGATGGTTGCCGACGACCCGTCCCTTCGCGACGAGCTGCTCGTGGTCATCTGCGGAGGCCCGTCCGGCAACGGCCTCGAGCATCCCACCAGCCTCATCGAGCTTGCTCATGATCTCGGGATCACCGGCATCGTCCGCTTCGAACCCCCGAGCGACAGAGCCACGCTCGTGGACTGGTTCCGCGCCGCGGACATCACGGTCGTGCCGAGTTACAGCGAGTCCTTCGGCTTGGTAGCCGTGGAATCCCAGGCCTGTGGCACGCCGGTCGTAGCCTCCGCAGTCGGCGGACTTCGCACGGCGGTCAATCACGATGTGTCCGGCGTGCTGATCGACGGTCATTCGGTGAACTCCTATGCGCATACCCTCGCCGCGTTGCTGCGCAACCCGACCCGACTTGATTCACTCGCACGGGGCGCGCGCATGCATGCCGCGGCCTTCGGATGGGAATCCACGACCGTCGGACTCCTCGATTCGTACCGAGCGGCTATTGCGAACTACCGAGACAGCGAGATGGCCGCGCACGCATGAGTGATACGAGGGGCACAGGCTCGGGAAGTGTTCGCACTGCCGAGGTGATCGAGGCGTACTGCCTGAGGCAGGGACTGCCATGCGAGAAGACCGTCACTCCCGACACCAACAACACGACCTACATTGTCGAGCTACCGGGCACCTACAAGATCAAGACCACTGTTGCACTCAGCATCGGCAGGCACTCACTCACGATCAACGCGTTCGTCGCACGGAATCCTGACGAGAACCACAAGGGCGTGTACGAGTGGCTGCTCGAGCGGAACCGCCGCATGTATGCCGTGGCCTTCAGCATCGATCAATTCGGCGACATCTACCTCACGGGCAAGGTGCCTAATGAGTACCTCAGCGAGGAAGAACTCGATCGCATTCTCGGCGCGGTGCTCGAGTACTCCGACAACTCCTTCAACATCATTCTCGAACTAGGCTTCGAGACAGCTATCCGGAAGGAATGGGCCTGGCGCATCAAGGCCGGGGAGTCCACCGACAACCTGGCAGCGTTCGCCCACCTGGCCGCACCGCGCGAAACGCCCTGAGGCAGATACCGACTAGGAATCGAGGAATCCTGTCGGGCAGAATTACGTCATGACCAATGCGCCCTACACCCTCATCCTGCTCCGCCACGGCGAGAGCGAGTGGAACGCCAAGAACCTCTTCACCGGCTGGGTCGATGTCGACCTGAACGAGAAGGGCCTGGCCGAGGCCAAGCGCGGCGGTGAGCTCCTCAAGGAAGCCGGAATCCTGCCCGATGTCGTGCACACGTCATTGCTCAAGCGCGCGATCAAGACGAGTCAGATCGCCCTGGAGGCAGCTGACCGTCACTGGATCCCCGTCGTGCGTAATTGGCGGCTCAATGAGCGCCACTACGGAGCTCTCCAGGGCAAGAACAAGAAGGAGACTCTCGAGCAGTACGGCGATGAGCAGTTCATGCTCTGGCGTCGGTCGTACGACACTCCGCCTCCTGCCATAGATCCGAATGACGAATGGGCGCAGACTCACGATGCTCGATACAGCGCGCTCCCGCCCGAGGCCGTGCCCGCCACTGAGTGCCTCAAGGACGTCGTCACTCGCCTGATCCCCTATTGGGAGGACGTCATCGTTGCCGAGGAGCTGCGCGCCGGAAAGACCGTGCTCATCGCCGCTCACGGCAACTCCTTGCGCGCACTCGTCAAGCACCTCGATGGCATCAGCGATGCAGACATCGCCGAGCTCAATATTCCGACCGGAATTCCGCTGGTCTACCAGCTCGATGAGAATCTCAAGCCGATCATCAAGGGCGGCCGGTACCTCGATCCGGCAGCGGCCGCAGAGGCCGCGGCAGCAGTGGCGAATCAGGGCAAGAAGTAGTTCGCAACCGGCTTTGACGTGTGAGGCCCCCCCCAAACGCGGCGGGCCTCCCCCATCATGTCGACCAGTTCCCCCCCACGCGGATTTCTTAT
>JBJSWO010000166.1:0-3059 GCA_046085905.1 Actinomycetes bacterium
GAGTCGACAGTGATCGGCATCCTGCTCGAGGGCCAGTCGGTGCCCGCGGCGACCCTCGGCCAGCATGTCGAGGTCATCCTGGATCGCTCTCCGTTCTACGCCGAGGCCGGCGGTCAGCTGGGCGATCACGGTCGACTGCACTCCGGCAATGGCGTCGTTCTCGATGTCTACGACGTCCAGACTCCGGTCGCGGGCCTGTTCGTGCATCGGTGCGAGGTGATCGCCGGTGAGGTCGCGACAGGTGACACGATCATCAGTGAGGTCGATGTCGCGCGCCGTCGTGCCATCTCACGTGCTCACACCGCCACGCATCTCATCCACCGAGCGTTCCGCGAGCGCCTCGGCGACACGGCTACCCAGATGGGCTCCGAGAATGCCCCGGGGCGGCTTCGCTTCGACTTCCCGAATCCGACCGCGGTCGCGGGCACGGTCATGCAGGAGGTCGAGCAGCGAGTCAACGAGGTTCTGCTCGAGGATCTCGCGGTCACGGCCAACGTGATGTCACAGGCCGATGCCCGCGCCATGGGAGCGATGGCACTGTTCGGCGAGAAGTACGGCGACAAGGTTCGCGTGGTCTCTGTCGGCGACTGGGCACACGAGCTCTGCGGCGGAACTCATGCTCAGCGTTCGGGTCAGCTCGGCGTCGTGACCTTCCTCTCGGAGGGCTCGATCGGAGCCGGTGTCAGGCGAGTGGAGGCGCTGGTAGGCGCCGATGCCTACTCATTCCTGGCGAAGGAGCATCTGCTCGTCACGCGCCTGACCGAGCTCACGAAGGCACCCGCGGATCAACTGCTGGATCGGGTCGGTGCGACGATCGCCGCTCTCAAGGATGCCGAGCGCGACCTGGCGAAGGTGCGCAGCGCCGCACTGAGCTCGAATCTCTCGGGAATCATCGGCGAGGGCAAGGACATCGGACCTGTGCGCTTCTGGGCGTTCGCGGCCCCTTCCGGAACCTCAGCCGGCGATCTGCGCGAACTCGTGGTGCAGGCTCGCGGTCGACAGCGCGATGAGGTACCCGCCGTGCTGGTCGGAACCGCAATCGAGGAGGGCAAGGTGTCGCTGGTGGCAGGTGCCAATCAGAAGGCGATCGACCTGGGTGCTGACGCCAACTCGTTGCTGAAGGTCGCATTGCCCAGTGTCGATGGTCGCGGCGGAGGCAAGCCGGACTTCGCACAAGGCGGAGGCACTCGAACCGATGGCGTCGACGCAGCGTTCGTAGCGGTTGAGGCATTCCTGCGCGAGCGGCTCGGCCAGTAGCCATGCGCACCGGCATTCGGCTCGCCTGCGATGTCGGCAAGGCGCGAATCGGCATTGCCCGGAGCGATCCCATGGGTGTCCTGGCCGTTCCCCTTGATGCCGTGCCGGCAGGTGAGGATTCAACAGCCCGGGTCCGTGACCTCGTGCTCGAGTACGAGGTGATCGAAGTCGTCGTAGGCCTGCCCATCACGATGGCAGGTGAGCTTGGGCCCGCTGCCGTGTACACCCGGGAATGGGTGGCCGATCTTGCGCGAGTGATCGACGTTCCGATTCGCCTTCACGACGAGCGACTGACGACGGTTCAGGCACAGCGCGGTCTGCATGAGGCCGGACGCACCGCCAAGTCCTCACGGTCGGTGATTGACAGCGCGTCGGCGGTCGTGTTGCTCCAGACGTGTTTGGATAGCGAGAGAGCATCGGGCAGGCCGATGGGTACCGAGGTGCGAAGGGAGAGCTGATGAGCTCACTCGATGATCTCCTCAGCACTGACCCGCTTCCGCCCTCACGGCATCGCTCCGGAATCGGTCGACTTCTCGGTCTGGCCGTGGCCGTTCTGGTCATCGCGGCAGTCGCCTGGGGGGCCGTGTCCCTGCTCCGAACATCCACGGGCAGTGACGATTACGCCGGGCCAGGTGTCGGATCGGTGACCATCGTGGTGAAGAGGGGAGATTCGATCACCGCGATGGGCGCAACCTTGGCCCAGGCGGGCGTCGTGAAGTCCGCCGAGGCCTTCGTCTCGGCCGCCACGGCCAACGAGCAGGCCACGACCATCGGCCCTGGCACGTACACGCTCCGACGTCAGATGAGCGGCGATGGTGCAGTGGAGCTCATGCTGGATCCGGTCTCACGTGCGTCGAGCAGGCTCGTGCTGCCCGAGGGTCTCCGACTCACGCAGACCCTCGAGTTGGCCGCGGAAGCCGCACGACTCCCGCTCTCGGACTTCGAGGCCGTCCTGCAGGATCCCGAGCAATTGCGGCTACCCCGCTGGGCCAATGACCGTCCGGAGGGCTTCATGTTCCCGGCTACATACGATCTCACCGGCGATGAGAGCGCTAAGTCCCTGCTCCGAAGTCTCGTGAAGCGCTTCGAGCAGGCCAGCGCAGACACCGAACTCGTGGCTCGCGCTGCCAAGATCGGTCGTACGCCGTACGAGGTGCTGATCATCGCGTCATTGCTGCAGGGCGAGGGAACCCCGAACGACTTCGCCAAGATCGCCAGAGTCGTGTACAACCGGCTCGATGCGGGAATGCCATTGCAATTCGACTCGACCACTGCCTACGGTCTCGGAGTCACGCAGCTCAACCTCACCCAGGAGCAGCTTGAGTCGAACACTCCGTACAACACCTACGTGATCAAGGGCTTGCCACCGACTCCCATCAACTCCCCGGGCGATGCCGCAATCGAGGCCGCTCTGAATCCTGCGCAGGGGAAATGGCTGTACTTCGTCACGGTGAACCCCGATTCGAAAGAGACCAAGTTCGCAAAGTCGTATGAGAAGTTCCTGGAGCTCAAGCGCGAGTATCAGGCCTACCTTGACTCAGCAGGCGGGCAACCGTGAGCCTTCACGCGGCCGTACTCGGCTCGCCGATCGAGCATTCCCTGTCACCGGTGCTTCATCGCGCCGCCTATGCCGCGCTGGGCCTGGACTGCTCGTACGCGGCCATCGAGATGACGCCCGACGGGCTGCCGGGCTTCCTTGCCTCCCTCGACTCAGACTGGATCGGGCTGTCGCTGACCATGCCGCTGAAGGAGTCCGTGCAGCCGCTGCTCTCATCCGTCGATGAGATTGCCGCACTCACGGC
>JBJSWO010000167.1:0-7632 GCA_046085905.1 Actinomycetes bacterium
GGCCGCGGTGGGTGCCGACTGCAGGGTCGTGCACGCCGGCACGTTGGGTCTCGTGCTGCAGCCGCTCGCCGATGCCACTCGCGCCGTGGTCGCAGCATCACCTGACGATCGCATCGTGATGATCGATCCGAACTGCCGTCCGAGTGTCATGACGACGTCTGACGTGTTCCGAGCCACCCTCGATGCTGTTCTCGGTCGCGCCGACATCGTCAAGGTCAGTGGTGACGATCTCGAGTTCATGTTCCCCGGCGTCGATCTCGTCGAGGCTGCGCGTGCGCTGCAGGCCCAGAGCGGCGCAGTCGTGCTCTTCACCGACGGCGCCAAGGCCGTGCGAGTCCTCAACGGCGCCGATGAGATCGTGCTCAACGTGCCCAAGGTGCCCGTCGTCGACACCGTGGGTGCAGGTGACTCGTTCAGCGGCGGCTTCCTTGCCGAGTGGATGCATCGCGGCCTGTCCCGTGACGACGTGCGTGACATGGACAAGGTCGTCAGTGCGGCGCGCTACGGCATCGCGGTGGCCGGCATCACGTGCCAGCGGCCGGGTGCCGATCCGCCGCGCACCGGTGAGGTTCCGGGCTACTAGGCTCGCCAGCATGCAGAAGCTTCGTAACGCTGCCCTTCGGTACCGGGTCATGGCCTGGGTCACCGGTGTCGTTCTCGCCACGGCTTTCCTGTGGATGCTGCTGCTCTGGATCCTGTGGGTGGCCGACGGCCAGGGGGCATGGACCTTCTTCTCCGACAATGAGACGAAGCCTGCTGCGTACAGCGTTCTGTGGATCGCGCACGGATGGCTGTACTTCATCTACCTGATCGTGGGTGTCGATCTCGCCTTCCGCATGCGGTACGGAATCCTGAAGACCCTCGGAATCCTGCTCGCGGGCACGATCCCGTTCATGTCCTTCGTGGCAGAGCGCGTGACCCACCGCGACGTGGCGGCTCGCATCGACGCGGCCGCGGGCAGCTAGCCCAGCGACCAGTCGACCGGCTCGCCGCCGAGGTCTTCCAGGTACACATTCGCCCGGCTGAACGGCTTCGAGCCGAAGAAGCCTCGGTCTGCCGACATCGGGCTCGGATGCGCGCTGATGATCATCGGCACGTCGGGCAGCGCCCCTTCGAGTGACTGGGCGTCCTTGCCCCACAGGATCGCGACGAGCGGCTCGTCATCCCTGGCCACCAGGCCGGCAATGGCCGCGTCGGTGATGCGCTCCCAGCCGATTCCCCGATGACTGCCCGGCTCGCCCGCGCGCACGGTGAGCACCCTGTTGAGCAGCAGCACCCCCTGATCGGCCCAGGGTGAGAGATCGCCATTGCTCGGCCGAGGGATACCGAGATCGGTCTCGAGTTCCTTGTAGATGTTCTGCAGGCTGCGGGGGATCGGACGTACGTCGGGGGCGACCGAGAACGACAGGCCCACGGCATGCCCGGGAGTCGGGTACGGATCCTGGCCGACGATCAGCACACGTACGTCGGGCAGTGGCTGCGTGAATGCGCGAAGGATGCTGGCGCCGGAGGGAAACCAGGCCTGCCCTGCTGCCGACTCCTGACGTAGGAACTCGCCGATGGCGCTGAGGGTCTCGCGCTCATGCTCCAGCACCGGTACCCAGGTGGGATGCACGAGTTCCTCGAGGGACTTTGCCACGTCCGAAGGTTACTGGGAGCGCGCGAGTAGCCTGACCCCATGCCATATCCGCCTGATCATCAAGACAGATGGCGCCAGCGCATTCGGCCGATCGATCCGACCACCAGGCTTCCGATCAAGCGGCTCATTCCCCTTGTCCTGGTCGAGACAGTCGGCATGGCACTGCTGTTCGGCATCTATCACCTGCTGGATCTCGGTCGCACGCCACTGGCACCCCTGATCGTTCCTCCGCTCGTCACGTTTGCACTCGTCTTCGCGACTGCTCACTCCCCGGCCTCGCGACCATTGCGAGTGATCGCGGCCTACGTGATCGCCGGCTTCTTCGGGCTGGGAATGGTATGCGTGCCCGGGTCTCGATTGGTCAATTCGATCATCGCGGCATTGCTGACCCTGCTGGTAATGCACGCCACGGGCGCCTTCCATGCTCCTGCGGTTGCGGTGTCGATGGCAGCGGTTCTCACGGAGGCCAGCTGGCAGGATGCGCTGCCGGCCTACCCGTTGCTCATTGCCACGGCGATCTCTGCGGTTTTCCTGGCGTGGGGGGCGCACAAGATCCTCGGCGACGATACGTATCCCGTGAAGTGGTGGTAACCCTCAGCCAAGGTCGGAGAACAGCAGCTTGATCGCGATCAGCAGCATGACAAGACCGATCGCGATGTCGAGGATGCGCCAGGTGATCGGTCGCGACATGAGTCGGGCAGCAGCGCGGGCTCCGAAGCCCAGTGCGCAGAACCACAGGATGCTCGCGCACGCGGCTCCCAGCGCGAACCACCACTGATCAGGGCGATACTGATTGCCGATCGACCCGAGCAGAAGCACAGTGTCGAGATAAACGTGCGGGTTGAGAAAGGTGAAGGCGAGGGTCATCGCGATCACCGTGCGCAGGCTCCGTGAGTCCTGATCACCGGGCAGGAGCACTTCGGGGTGTGCTGCGCTCCGGAAGCTCTTGATGGCGTACCAGGTGAGGTAGGCGATACCGATCCACTTGAGCACGACGAGTGCCACGGGGACTCCGCGCACGATCGCACCGAGGCCGCCGATCCCCGCCGCGATGAGCAGGGCATCCGACGCGGCGCAGATCGCCACGGCCGCACCGACGTGATTGCGGGCGAGCCCGAGTCGCAGGACAAAGGCATTCTGCGCACCGATCGCGATGATCAGGCTGAGTCCGGCGAGGAGTCCGGGAAGGGCGGCATGCACCCGCCGAGGCTAGGGCATCGTCCCAAGACCCCATAGCCTGAAGGCATGAGTGATCTCAATGACGTCGGCGAGCGCCTGCTGATCCTGCGCGCGGCCTGACCGAGCCCTCGGATGCGCTGCCGGTCGCGCACGGAAGAATGGGCGGGTGCCCAACCGCCTGGCGAACTCGACCTCGCCGTACCTCCAGCAGCATGCCGACAACCCGGTCGACTGGTGGGAGTGGTCCCCTGAGGCCTTCGAGGAGGCTCGCCGCCGCGACGTGCCGATCTTCCTGTCGATCGGCTACAGCGCGTGCCACTGGTGCCATGTCATGGCCCACGAGTGCTTCGAGAACGAGGCCATGGCCGAGTACCTCAACGAGAACTTCGTGTCGATCAAGGTCGATCGCGAGGAGCGCCCGGATGTCGACTCGGTCTACATGGACGCCACTGTCGCGCTGACCGGTCAGGGTGGGTGGCCGATGAGCGTGTTCATCGATCACGATGCACGCCCGTTCTACGCAGGCACGTACTTCCCTCCGCGCCCGGCGCACGGCATGCCGTCCTTCCCGCAGCTGATGACGGGCATCTCCGAGGCTTGGCAGACCGGGCGCGGCGACATCATATCGGCCGCCGATCGCATCGGCAGCGCACTCGGCGAACGTCGTCTCCTGCAGTCCGACGACGACCTGCCGGATGCCGACGTACTCGCCAAGGCGATCGAGTTGCTCAAGGGCGATTTCGATGCGGCCAACGGCGGATTCGGCGGGGCACCGAAGTTCCCGCCGTCGATGCTGCTGGAGTTCCTGCTGCGCGAGACCGCGCGCACCGGCGTCGGCGAGGCCTACATGATGGCTTCGGCGACCCTCGAGGCCATGGCGCGCGGTGGCATCTACGACCAGCTCGGCGGCGGCTTTGCGCGATACAGCGTCGATGCCGGCTGGGTCGTGCCGCACTTCGAGAAGATGCTCTACGACAACGCGCTGTTGCTGCGCGTGTATGCGCATTGGTTCCGGCTCACTGTCGATCCGCTTGCCGAGCGTGTGGTGCGCGAGACAGCCGAGTTCCTCCTGCGTGATCTCCGCACCGCCGAGGGCGCCTTCGCAGCAGCCCTCGATGCCGACAGCGAGGGAGTCGAGGGCAAGTTCTATGCCTGGACTCCCGCAGAGCTCATCGAGCTGCTGGGCGACGATGACGGCACTTGGGCGGCCGAGCTGCTCGAGGTCACTCCCGAGGGCACCTTCGAGCACGGCAGCTCTACCCTTCAGATGCTCCACGACCCGTCCGACCTCGGCCGCTGGACACGCATCCGCACGGCGCTGTTCGCTGCACGTGAGCAGCGCGTGCATCCCGGCCGTGACGACAAGGTGGTCGCGTCGTGGAATGGCCTGGCTATCGCGGCGCTTGCCGATGCGGGCGTGCTACTGAACGAGCCCGCCTGGATCACCGCGGCCGTCGAGGCGGCCGACCTGCTGATCGCGGTGCATCTCGGGGCTGCTGGCGATGATCGACTCGCGCGCACCTCGCGTGATGGCAAGGCCGGCAGCAGCACCGGCGTGCTCGACGACTACGGAAGCGTGGCCGAGGGCTTCCTCGCGCTCTACCAGGCCACCGGCAACGACGAGTGGCTGATGTTCGCGGGGCTGCTGCTCGATGTCGCGATCCAGCACTTCGCCGATGACGAGGGCGGGTTCTACGACACCGCTGACGATGCCGAGCAACTGATCATTCGCCCGCGTGACCCGTCCGACAATGCCGAGCCGTCGGGCTGGTGTGCGGTCGCGAATGCCTGCGTCACGTATTCCGCGATCACCGGACTCCCCGAGTATCGCGTGATCGCCGAGGAAGCACTGCGCATCGTCACGATGCTCGCCGGGCGGGCGCCGCGCGTCGCCGGCTGGGGCCTGGTCGCCGCATCGGCTCTGCTGGCCGGCCCCGTCGAGATCGCGGTGTCGGGCACGCCCGACGACGCCGGCTTCGCTGAGCTGCTCGCCACGGCGCGCTTCGTCCCGCTTCCGGGCACGGTGGTCGCCTGGGGAGACCCCGACGTGCCGCTGATGCGAGACCGGCCGCTGATCGATGGGCGTCCCGCGGCTTACGTCTGCCGGGGTTTTGTGTGCACGTCGCCCGTGACCGAGGCCTCGTCCCTTCGAGCTCGGGTCGAGGGCCTCTAGGGGTAGCCTTCACGCGTGGGTCTCTCGGATGTTCTCTATGGCGTGTACGAGCGCCGTCTCATGGCGCAGATCCCACCCGAGCGTCGTCCCCGCCATGTCGGAGTCATCCTCGACGGCAATCGTCGCTGGGCCGAGGCCCAGGGCTCGTCGTCCTCGGCCGGCCATCGAGCTGGTGCAGCCAAGATCGTCGACTTCCTCGGCTGGTGCGATGAAGCCGGAGTCGAGGTGGTCACCCTCTGGCTGCTCTCGACCGACAACCTCAATCGACCCGAAGCCGAGCTAACCGCACTTCTCGGCATCATCGAGGACACCGTCTCCGACCTCGTCGGCCAGGGCAAGTGGCGATTGCATCCGGTAGGTGCCCTCGACATGCTGCCCGCGCAGACCCAGGCCCTTCTCAAGGATGCCGAGCAGGCGACCACGGGAATCGACGGCTCGCTGGTCAACGTGGCGGTCGGCTACGGAGGTCGTCGTGAAGTGGTCGACGCCGTCAAGTCACTGCTCAACGAGCACGCGACAGCCGGCACCACCCTCGACGAGCTCGCGCAGCTGATCGATGTCGATCACATTGCTCAGCACCTGTACACCAGCGGCCAGCCCGACCCTGATCTCGTGATTCGCACATCCGGTGAGCAGCGACTCTCCGGCTTCCTGCTCTGGCAGAGCGCGCACTCCGAGTTCTACTTCTGCGAGGCCTACTGGCCTGACTTCCGGCACGTCGACTTCCTGCGTGCCATGCGAGCGTTCGCCGATCGCAACAGGCGCTACGGCACGTAACCTGACCGCAACCTCGTGCTCACTTTCACGAGCGGCGTGTCGAGGGTCGGCGGGGCAGAGGCAGTCCTAGCGTCAGGGCAGAGCCAGCACCCGCTGCTCGTCACCGACACTCGGGCCTACCCGACGGGGGCCCCACGGGAGGCCCTCGTGCCCAAGGCAGACCGCCGCACTTACGTCCTCGATACGTCCGTACTGCTGTCTGACCCGCGAGCACTCCTGCGGTTCGATGAGCATGACGTCGTCATCCCGGTAGTGGTGGTCACCGAGCTCGAGGCAAAACGCAGCCATCCGGAACTCGGTTACTTCGCACGGCAGGCACTCCGGCTTCTTGACGAGTTGCGAATCGCTCATGGGCGCATTGACGAGCCGATGTCAGTTGGTGATGCCGGCGGCACAGTGCACATTGAGCTCAATCACAGTGATCCGATGATCCTGCCGAGCGGCCTGCGACTCGGTGACAACGACACTCGCATTCTCGCTGTCGCGCGAAACCTCGCGGCCGATGGCCATGACGTCGTGCTCGTGAGCAAGGACCTCCCGATGCGGGTGAAGGCCTCGGCCGCGGGCCTGACGGCCGAGGAGTACCGCGCGGAGCTCGTCGTCGCATCCGGTTACACGGGCATCGTGGAACTGGATGTCTCGTCGGAGACCATCGACACGATGTACGAGGAGAGCATCGTCGATGTCGATGCGGCGATTGACCTGCCCGTGAACACCGGCCTGGTGATGATGTCGGAACGCGGCAGTGCTCTAGGCCGAGTCACGCCCGACAAGCGCGTGCGGCTGGTGCGCGGTGATCGGGAGGCCTTCGGCATTCACGGCCGCAGTGCCGAGCAGCGCATCGCCCTCGACATCCTGATGGATCCCGAGATCGGCATCGTGTCGCTCGGCGGTCGCGCCGGCACGGGCAAGAGTGCACTCGCCCTGTGCGCCGGTCTCGAGGCCGTGCTCGAGCGCCAGCAGCATCGCAAGGTGATGGTGTTCCGTCCTCTCTTCGCGGTCGGCGGCCAGGAGCTCGGCTACCTGCCCGGCAGCGAGCAGGAGAAGATGGGCCCGTGGGGCCAGGCGGTGTACGACACCCTCAGTGCCATCACGACCCAGGAGGTGGTGGAGGAGATCGTCGATCGCGGGATGCTGGAGGTACTTCCGCTCACGCATATCCGCGGACGCTCACTGCACGATGCCTTCGTCATCGTCGACGAGGCGCAATCGCTCGAGCGCAACGTCCTGCTGACGGTGCTCTCGCGCATCGGCAAGGATTCCCGGGTCGTGCTCACCCACGACGTCGCCCAGCGCGACAACCTGCGTGTGGGCCGCCATGACGGCGTGGTCGCCGTGGTCGAGAAGCTCAAGGGGCACCCGCTCTTCGCCCATGTCACGCTCACCCGTTCCGAGCGTTCGCCGATCGCGGCACTGGTCACGGAGATGCTCGAGGACCTGCAGATCTGATCGCTAGGAGGCCTTCGCGTGGATCCGCTGCTGCCAGCGCCATCCCCAGGGTTCTGAGAAGCGTGCCAGGATCGGCCCTGCGGTTGCCGTGATCAGGACGTAGGCGGCGACGAAGGCCTGGAATTGCGGGGGCAGCACTGTCGAGGCGGCCGCGAGTCCGGCGATGACGATGCTGAACTCACCACGTGCGCTGAGCAGTGCTCCCGCGCGAAGGCGGCCAATGGGAGTGGAGTTGATCGATCGCGCCGCGTACCAGCCGGTGAGGTACTTCGTGCCGATCGTGATGACGGCCAGGGCCAAGGCAGGAAGCAGTACGGCGGGAAGGTCGGCGGGATCCGTGGAGAGCCCGAAGTAGGTGAAGAACACCGCGGCGAGTACCTCGCGAAGCGGGTCGAGTCTGCGTCGCGCGGTCTCG
>JBJSWO010000168.1:0-10393 GCA_046085905.1 Actinomycetes bacterium
GCGAGAACCTCGCCACCTTGATCGCCGGGCAGGGCTGCGCATGAGCGCACCGGTGATCTCCGTCGAACGGCTCTGTGTCGAGTTCGACGGCGAGCACGTGCTCGAGGACGTCACGATCGACATCCATGCCGGTGATGTCATCGCGCTCCTGGGGCCGAACGGCAGCGGCAAGTCCACGCTCGTACGGGCGATTCTCGGGCTTCAGACCCTCGATCACGGTCGCGTGTCACTCTTCGGAACACCGCTGCGCCGATTCAGGCAGTGGCAGCGGATCTCACTCGTGCCGCAGCGACTTCCCGGTGCGAGCAGCATCCCCGTCTCCGTCTGGGAGACCGTGCTCTCCGGCGCGATCTCGCCGCGCACGCGCTGGCGTCCGTTCTCCAAGGCCGAGAAGGGTGCCGCCGCGTCAGCCCTGCGGGAAGTCGATCTCTGGGATCGACGTCACTCACGACTCGACACGCTCTCGGGCGGCCAGCAGCGCCGCGTGCTTGTCGCTCGAGCGCTCGCGAGCAATGCGGACGTGATCGTGATGGACGAGCCGACCGCAGGCCTTGATGCCGCGAATGTCGCAGCGCTCGCGCGCATGCTGGGTGAGCTCAAGGCAAAGGGCCGCACCATCATCGTGGTCACCCATGAGATCGACGCCATCGAGTCACTCGTCACGAGGGCCATCGTGCTCGCGCCGAATGCCCACCACTCGGTGCAGTACGACGGCCCGCCTCCCGTGCCGGCCTCGTTCGCCCATGATCATCACCATCATCACGATGCCGTGATCGACGATGCTCCCCCGGTGATCGGGATGGACTCATGACGATGATCTGGGACTTCGACTTCATGCGGCGCGCACTGCTCGCTGCGGCACTCGTAGGGCTGATCGCCCCGCTGATCGGCGTATTCCTGGTGCAGCGACGACTCGCGCTTCTCGGCGACGGCATGGGCCATGTAGCGCTGACCGGCGTGGGCCTGGCCTTCCTGCTCGGCACGGCACCGATCCCCACGGCAATGGCCACGGCGGCGCTCGGCGCATTCCTGATCGAATTCATTCGCTATCGCAGTCGCACTGCCGGTGACGTCGCCCTCGCACTGCTGTTCTACGGCGGCATTGCCGGCGGCGTGCTGTTCGCCTCGCTCGCACCGGGCAAGGCCGCTTCCTCCCTGAACTCCTACCTCTTCGGATCCCTGTCCACGGTCGCCAGCGGCGACCTGTGGGCGCTGGGCGCACTCGTCGTGACCGTGCTGCTCGTGCTGCTCTTCTTCGGGCGCGAGCTGTTCGCGGTGAGCCTCGACCCTGATATTGCGCAGGTGCAGGGCATCAAGGTGCGGGCCATGAGCACGCTCATGGCGATTCTCGCCGCCATCGTGGTGGTCGTCGGTATGCGAGTAGTCGGCCTGCTGCTCGTGAGCGCGATCATGATCGTGCCGGTGGCGGCAGCGCAGCAGGTCACCCGCTCCTTCAGGGCGACCGCAGCCCTTGCCGTAGTGATCGGCGTTGTCGCCTCGATCAGCGGCCTGGTCGGTTCGTTCTATGTCGAGGCGCCGCCCGGCCCTGCCATCGTCATCATCGCGTTGGCCTGCTTCGCGGTACTCGCCATCATCGCCGTGCCGATCCGCCGTCGCAGACGGGAACGCCCATGAGCATCCCGCAGCGCCAGACCAAGCAGCGCACGGCGATCGCCGAGATGCTCGCCGAGGTCGATGACTTTCGCTCCGCGCAGCAACTCCATGACGATCTTCGACATCGCGGAGTCTCGGTAGGCCTGACCACTGTGTACCGCTGCCTGCAGTCACTGACGGCAGCCGGTGAGATCGACTTCCTCGTCAACGACGAGGGCGAGACCGTGTACCGCAAGTGCAGCGGCGAGCATCACCACCACCTGGTGTGCCGTGCCTGCGGTGCCACCGTCGAGATCGCCGGACCCACTGTCGAGAGATGGGCAGACGCCGTGGCCGCCGAGCACGGGTACTCGCAGGTCAGTCACACGATGGAGCTCTTCGGGCTCTGCCCTTCGTGCAGTTAGCCCTTCGCGGGCGGATTCGGCACGGCGCCGCCATAGCGACGATCGCGTGACGCGAAGATCTCGCAGGCGTGCCAAAGGTCACGGCGATCGAAGTCGGGCCACAGGGTGTCGAGGAAGACCATCTCGGCATATGCCGCCTGCCAGAGCAGGAAGTTGCTGGTGCGCTGCTCCCCCGACGATCGCACGAAGAGATCGACATCGGGCATGTCGGGCTCGTCGAGGTACTTGTGGAACATGCGCTCGTCGATCCTCTTTGGATCGAGCGTGCCCGCCTGCACGTCGCGAGCCATGGCCGCAGCCGCATCGGCGATCTCGGCACGGCCGCCATAGTTCACGCACATGGTGAGAGTCAGCTTGCGGTTCCTCTTCGTGAGCTCCTCGGCCTCCTCGAGCTCGGAGATGACGCTGCGCCACAGCCTCGGACGACGACCTGCCCAGCGCACGCGCACGCCGAGATCGTTCATCTCATCGCGTCGACGACGGATGACATCTCGGTTGAAGCCCATCAGGAACCGGACTTCCTCCGGGGAGCGCTTCCAGTTCTCGGTGGAGAACGCGTAGGCCGAGAGCCATTCGACGCCGAGTTCGAGGGCACCTTCGACGCAGTCGAAGAGGCTGGCCTCGCCCATCTCGTGACCGGCCGTGCGCGGCAGCCCACGCTCCTTTGCCCAGCGGCCGTTGCCGTCCATGACTATCGCCACGTGCTTGGGCACGAGATCCCGCGGGATTGCCGGCGGGGTTGCTCCGCTGGAATGCGGGGTCGGCGGCTTGTGTCGTCGGCTCACGCCAGCATCCTGCCAGTCACGGCCTGGTGCGATCGACAAGAGGCAGCGATCGAAGCCCGTGCTCGAGATGCCACTGCAGGAATGCCGCGACCAGGCCGCTGGCCTCACGACGAGGCCGGTCGTCGCTGGCGTCGGCGACCGACCAGTCACCGCTCAGCAGTGCACCCAGCAATTCCACGGATTCGGTCGACGGTGCAGCCGAGCCGGGAGGCCGGCATTCGGCGCACACCATGCCACCGGCCTGGATCGAGAAAGCCCGGTGCGGTCCGGCGGCACCGCAGCGTGCGCACGCATCGAAGGACGGTGACCAGCCGGCGACCGAGAGCGAGCGCAGCAGATAGGAATCCAGGATCAAGGTCGGCTCGTGCTCACGCGAGGAAAGGGAGCGCAGGCCGCTGACCAGCAGCACGTACTGCTGCATGGCCGGCTCGCGCTCCTCCGGCGTCAGGCGCTCGGCGGTCTCGAGCATGGCCGTGCCTGCCGTGTAGGCGGCGTAGTCGCCGGAGATCGTGCCTCCATGGGACTGAATCGACTCCACCTGACTGACAGTGTCGAGGGATCTGCCTTCGTACAACTGCACGTCAACATGGCTGAAGGGCTCGAGACGCGCGCCGATACGGCTCGTGGTCTTGCGCACCCCGCGTGCCACGCAGCGCACCCGGCCATGATTGCGGGTCAGCAACGTGACGATGCGATCGGCCTCACCCAGCTTTTGGGCACGCAGCACGACGGCTTCGTCACGGTAGAGGGGCACGCCTCATTGTCTCCCGCCACGACCCTCGACGGGCGGCGGCGCGACGATCAGAAGCCCAGGCGACGAAGCTGCTTGGGGTCCTTCTGCCAGTCCTTGGCGATCTTGACGTGGAGATCGAGATAGACGGGCACGCCGAGGAGCTCCTCGATGCCCTTGCGGGCCTTGGTTCCCACGTGCTTGAGCCGAGCGCCACCCTTGCCGATCACGATGGCCTTCTGGCTGTCGCGCTCGACGAAGAGGAAGGCACGCACGTCAGTCAAGGGTCGATCGGCCGGGCGGTCCTCGCGCGGCACGATCTCCTCGACCACGACGGCGATCGAGTGCGGCAATTCGTCGTTGACGCCCTCGAGAGCGGCCTCGCGAATGAGCTCGGCGACCGAGATCTCGATGTCCTCGTCGGTGATCTCGCCGTCGGGGTAGAGCATGGGGCCCTCCGGCAGCAGGGCAATCAGCTGATCGGTGAGCACCTGCACATTGGCGCCGTCACGCGCCGACACCGGCACGATGTCAGCCCAGGCGAACTCCAGCTCTTCCGCGAGTTGTGCCACGGCCTGAAGTCGTTCGGCGAGAACGTCCTTGTTCACGAGATCAGTCTTGGTCAGGATGCCGACGAGCTTCTTGCGGTGAAGGTTCTTGATCTCGCCGGCGATGAAGCGATCACCGGGGCCGATCTCCTGATCTGCAGCGATGCAGAAACCGATGACATCGACGCTGTTCCAGGTCTCGCGAACCTCGTCATTGAGTCGCTCGCCCAGCAGGGTGCGCGGACGGTGCAGCCCTGGCGTATCGACCAGGATCAGCTGAGCGTCGTCGCGCGTGACGATGCCGCGCAAGGCCCGACGCGTGGTCTGCGGACGGTCGGACATGATCGCGACCTTCTGCCCGACGATCGCATTGGTCAGGGTCGACTTGCCGGCATTCGGGCGCCCCACGAGGGAGACGAAACCGCTTCTGTAATCGCTCACGTGAGCACGGTATCGGTCACGACACCCGCCGAGGTGCACACATAGACGGGCACTCCGGAGCCGGCCAATGAGCGGAAGCCACCGACCTCGACACTCTCAGCGCCCACCACGACTGCCGCCTCGGCACCGCGTGCGCCCGCGGAGATGGCCTGGGCAACCGCCAGGTCGAGTGCACTGATCGACAGGGTTCCGTTGTCGACAGTTGCGGCGGAGTAGGTGCGACCCATCTCATCGCGCACAGCGGCCCCCTGCAGGGCCGAGATTCGCCCGCGCGCGCCTCGGGCCAGGGTGACCAGCTTCGCGTTCTCGGCATCGAGCTGCTCACTCATCGTGGTCTCCGGTCTCGGGTGCTGCCGGCGAGACGGGAACGGCGTGGATCGTGCCGATGCGCTTGCGCCTGCCCACCCCCTGCTCGGCCACGAGTCGCCAGCCGCTCTCAGTGACCTCGGAGCCGGCAATCGGCACTCGGCCGAGACGAAGGCCCATGAGCCCGAGGATGGTGTCGACACCCTCCTCCTCCGAGTCGAGCTCTAAGCCGACAAGCTCGGCGAAGTCCTCGATGTGCATGCGTGAGCTCAGGCGGTACCCGCCATCGGCTAGCTCGATGACCTCCGGCAGCTCGGTGTCGTACTCGTCGGCGATCTCGCCGACAATCTCCTCGAGGACATCCTCGATGGTGACGACGCCTGCCGTTCCGCCGTATTCGTCGATCACGATCGCCAGGTGCTGACGATTGGCCTGCATGTCTCGAAGGAGCTCATCGGCCTGCTTGCTGTCAGGGACGAAGTAGGCAGGACGCATGATCGAGTCGACCTTCTCGGTCTGCTCGGACTCGCGATGCTCGAAGGTACGACGCACGACGTCCTTGAGATAGACGATGCCGACGATGTCATCGGTGTTCTCTCCGATCACCGGAATGCGCGAGAAACCGGAGCGCAGGCCAAGGGATAGGGCCTGGCGAAGGGACTTGTCACGCTCGATGAACACGACTTCGGTGCGCGGGACCATGACCTCCTTGGCGTAGGTCTCGCCCAGCTCGAACACCGAGTGGATCATCTGGCGCTCGTCGTCCTCGATCAGGCTGCTCGCCTCGGCCATGTCGACGAACTCGCGCAATTCCGCCGCCGAGGCGAACGGCCCCTCGCGATAGCCCTTGCCGGGCGTGATCGCATTGCCCACCAGGATCAGGAGCGAGGTGAGCGGGCCGAGCAGTGCGGCGAGGAAGCGTGCGACTCCCGCTGATGCCAGGGCGATGCGATCAGCGTGCTGACGACCGAGGGTGCGCGGCGCGACACCGAGCGCGACATAGGAGACCACCACCATGATCGCCACGGCCAGGGTCATCACCCAGCCGATATCCCAGCCGGTGAACAGGCCCTCGCAGACGTAGGCGACGAGGACGGTCGCGGTGACAGTGGCGATCGTGGAGAGGAACAGCAGGACGTTCACGTAGCGAGCACGATCGTCGAGGACCCTGATCAGTCGCGCGGCACGCTTGTCCCCCTCGCGGCCGAGCTCCTCGATACGCCCGCGCGAGACGCGGCCGATCGCGGTCTCGGCACTGACCATGAGCGCCGAGATCACGATGAGCACCAGGGAGAGGATCAGGAGCCAGGCCTGGGAGGTATTCATGACGAATTCCACTTCGCGAGCAGTTCATCCTGCAGGGCGAACATGACGTCGTACTCCTCAGGTGTCATGTGATCATGGCCGAGCAGGTGCAGGATCCCGTGCGTGGTGAGGAATTGCAGCTGTTCGTCGAGCGAACGGCCGGCCTCCGCCGCCTGCTTCCGCGCGAACTCTGGGCACAGGACGATGTCGCCGAGAATCCCCATGGGAGGCACCTGGCCCGGCTCGGCGCTGCGCAATTCGTCCATCGGGAAGGAGAGAACGTCAGTGGCATCGGGGAGATCCATCCACTGAATGTGCAACTCCTCCATGCGCGGCTCATCGACGATGGTGATGCAGAGTTCGCAGTCGTCGGCGATGCGCACGAGCGGGAAGAGAAAGGCGGCGAGGCGGGCGAGTGCCTCGGTGTCGCACTCGACTCCGCTCTCGTTGATCACGGCGATCGCGGTCATTGATCCCGTTTCTGGTCGTACCTGTCGTACGCCTCGACAATTCGACCCACGAGCTTGTGTCGCACGACGTCGGTGGAGGTCAGTCGGCAGAACTCGACATCCTCGATGCCCTCGAGAATCTCGGACACCACGCGGAGTCCGCTGGTAGCACCGCCGGGAAGATCGACCTGAGTGACGTCGCCGGTGACCACCATGGTCGAGCCGAAGCCGAGCCGCGTGAGGAACATCTTCATCTGCTCGGCCGTGGTGTTCTGAGCTTCGTCGAGGATGATGAAGGCATCGTTGAGCGTGCGGCCGCGCATGTAGGCCAGCGGGGCAACTTCGATGGTGCCACTCGTGATGAGCCGAGGGATCGACTCGGGATCGATCATGTCGTGCAGGGCGTCGTAGAGCGGTCGCAGGTAAGGATCGATCTTCTCGGAGAGAGTGCCGGGCAGGAAGCCGAGTCGCTCGCCTGCCTCGACGGCCGGGCGGGTGAGCACGATGCGGGTGATGCGCTTGGCCTGCAATGCCTGCACGGCCTTGGCCACGGCGAGGTAGGTCTTGCCCGTGCCTGCGGGGCCTATGCCGAACACGATCGTGTTCTTGTCGATGGCATCGACGTAATTCTTCTGGTTCACGGTCTTGGGCCGGATGGTGCGACCTCGGTTGCTCAGGATGTTCGAGCTCAAGATCTCGGTCGGACGCTCCCCCGAGCGCAGCAGCGAGATGGATCTCTCGATGTTCTCGATGCTCAGCGGCTGCGCCGTGCGCAGGAAGGCGAGCATTTCGCCGAAGAGAGTCTCGAGCAGCGCGACGTCGTCCGGCGTACCGCTGATGGTGATCTGGTTTCCGCGCACCAGGATGTCGGCTTCGCCGAAGGCCGCCTCGATCTGACGCAGGTACTCGTCACTGGTGCCGAGCAACGCCACCATGGGCTGCGAGGCGGGAACGGTGATCATGGCCTGTGCGTGCGGAGGTCCGGCCGGCTCAGGTGCGGGAACGATGGAGGTCATGGCTATCCGGGCGGCCAGGACAGTGATCGGCCGCCGAGCACGTGAGCGTGCACGTGGAAGACGGACTGGCCCGCCGCAGCGCCGGTGTTGAGCACGAGGCGGTAGTCGTCGAGGCCCTCGCTCGCGGCGACAGCCTTGGCCGTGGCCAGCAGGCCCCCGGCCAGGAGCGGATCAGCATCGGCCAGCTCACCCGCATTCACGTGATGCGCCACCGGAATCACCAGCACGTGCACGGGAGCCTGGGGCGCGATATCGCGAAAGGCCACGAAGTCATCAGTGCGCAGCACGATGTCGGCGGGGATCTCCCCCGTGGCGATGCGGCAGAACAGGCAGTCACTCACGTGCTGATCCTCCCACGGGCTGACCTGTCCACGATGGGGAGCGTGACATCAGGGCGGCGATGCCCAGGGCACCGGCCGAGGACGACCTCAGAACTGTCGCGCCGATCAGCACCGAGCGGGCTCCTGCCCCCACGAGCGCACTCACCTCATCGGGTGAGATACCGCCCTCCGGGCCGACCACGAGCACGATGTCACCCGAGCTCGGCACCTCGCACTCACCCAGCACGGAGGAGGCCTCCTCGTGCAGGACGAAGGCCGAGAGGGTCGAGGCCACCAGATTGAGCACATCGGTCAGCGATGCCAGCGGCCGAATCTGCGGCGCACGCGAACGACGCGACTGCTTCGTTGCCGCACGAGCCGCCTGCGCCCACTTCGCTCGAGACTTCTCGGCGCGATCGCCGCGCCACTGGGTCACGCAATGCGAGGCAGCCCAGGGAACGATGACATCAGCACCTGCCTGGGTCAGCAGGTCGACCGCGAGCTCGCCGTGCTCGGACTTCGGAAGCGCCTGCACGACGATCAGCCGAGGCGAGGGCTCCGCGAGCCGCTCGATCGACTCGACGGCTATGACGCAAGCATCCTTGCCGAGATACTCGCGGACTGTTCCGACCAGGCGAGTGCCCTCGCCATCGACCACGTGAATGCGCTCCCCGATGGCGATGCGTGACACTGCGACAGCGTGGCGGCCTTCAGGGCCGTCGAGCACATAGGTGTCACCGGCCTGCGCGAGCGAGGCCGGATCGACAAGAAAAACGGAGGCTGTCACCGGCTCTTGAACGAGCCCTTGAGCTTGGAGAACAGGCCGGAGCTTTCAGCCTCTCCGACTCCGACCTGGGTGGCCTGCTCATTGCGCAGTTCAGCAAGCTTGCGCAGCAACGTTGCTTGCTCGTCATTGAGCTTGGCCGGCACTGTCACGGTGAGGTGCACATGGAGATCACCGCGTCCGCCTCCTCGCAGACGACCTGCTCCCTTGCCCTTGAGAACCAACACTTCACCGGGCTGGGTACCTGCGCGCACGTCGAGTACCTGCGGCCCGTCGAGGGTCTCAAGGGTGATCGAGGAGCCGAGTGCCGCGGACGTCATCGGCAACGTGACCTCGCAGTGCAGTTCATCGCCGTGACGCTCGAAGGCGGCATGCGCCTTGACCTGGATTTCGACGTAGAGATCACCGGCCGGGCCGCCATTGGGGCCGACCTCGCCCTCTCCGGTGAGCTGGATGCGCGTGCCGGTGTCGACTCCAGGCGGAACCGCGATCGTGATCGTGCGACGGGTGCGCACGCGACCATCGCCGGCGCACTCGTGACACGGGTGCGGGATCGTGGTGCCGAAGCCCTGGCAGGTAGGACACGGACGTGAGGTCATGACCTGGCCGAGGAAGGAGCGCTGCACCTGCTGGATCTCGCCTCGCCCCTTGCACATCACGCAGGTCTCGGGCTGACTGTTGGCAGCCGTGCCCGCACCCTGGCAGGAGCCGCAGGTGGTCGCGGTATCGATGGTGATCTCGCGTTCCTCGCCGAAGACCGCACCGGCGAGATCGATCTGGATGCGAATCAGGGCATCCTGACCCCGACGCGAGCGCGTGCGCGGGCCGCGCTGATGACCGCCGCCGAAGAATGCGTCCATGATGTCGCCGAAGTCGAAGCCCTGCGAGAAGTTTCCGAACCCGCCGCCACTGGCACTCAGAGGGTCGCCGCCCATGTCGTACATCTGGCGCTTCTCGGGATCGCTCAGCACCTCGTAGGCGGCCGTGACGATCTTGAACTTCTCCTGCGCCTCGGGATCGGGGTTGACGTCAGGGTGTAGCTCGCGTGCGAGCTTGCGATACGCCTTCTTGATCTCGTCGGCTCCCGCATCGCGAGAGACTCCGAGAAGTGCGTAGTAATCGGTTGCCACGATGTCCTTACTGATCGCTCAGGATTCGGCCGAGGTACTGCGCGACTGCGTGCACCGAGGCCATGTTGGAGGCGTAATCCATGTGGGTGGGCCCCACGACGCCGAGTGAAGCGACGAGCTCATTGCCGCGTGCATAGCCGGTACTGACGACGGATGTGGCCTCCATGCCCTGCACGGAGTTCTCGGCGCCGATGCGCACCAGTATCGAGTCGCCGGACGTGGCCTCGCCCAGCAGCTTGAGCAGCACGACCTGCTCCTCGAGTGCCTCGAGCACTGACTGGAGATTCATCGGGAGGCCGTCACCTCGGCGAGTGAGGTTGGCCGTGCCGCCGATCATCACGCGCCGATCCGACTTCTCGACGGCGAGCTCCATGACGCTTGCGGCCACTGCAGTCACGAATGCGCGGTCATGGGTCTCGAAGGAATCGACGAAGCCGGCAAGGAGCTCGGGCACGTCGACGAAGCGACGGCCGCCGATGACGAGCGCAATGCGGGCTCGCACGTCGGCCACGAGCGACTCCTCGATCGGGGCAGCCGTATCAATCGTGCGCTGATCGACGC